>JAYRUI010000079.1:0-9109 GCA_041919175.1 Rheinheimera sp.
GTTTTCAGCTTCCAGCATTAAACTTTTGCCATATCCCTGACCACGGCAATTTTCGCTCACCCATAAATAATCCACCATCAACCAGTTACCAAAAGTACGGCCTGACAAGCCCGCCAACAAGTCACCATTGGCTGCTGTTACTTTTAACCCCAGCGGCTGGCGTAACGATGCATCCCAATGTTGGGCGTTAAAATTGACAATCTGTTGCTTCACTTCGTCGGCAAACTCAGGGGAATGATCCGGTTTAATGTGTACTGACATATAGCTCACTCCGCAAATAGACGACCTGTAACAGAGCACAAGCTGAAATCTGATGATGACATCACAACTGCCCCCGGTAATTTTATTACCTGGATTGCTTACACAAAGCGCGACAATACTCAGTAAATCAACAAAATACAAAAAATAAATCAAATAAAATTTCAACCCTAAGCTTATGAAAGTACAGCGTAATAATTAATTTTATTGATAAGTACACCAACCATTAAACAATCTTTTAGAAATAAAGTTTGACGGCCTGTCTAAAAGCTATACAATGGCGACTGTTTGAAAGTCAGTACCATATTTATGCACACCGAACAGTTACTGTTGTATTAGTACGTCCTGTATTCATAAGTCATAGCACCACTTCCAGCACCACCGCCTGAAACCAGGCATATTAATCAAATAGATACAGGATACATATCATGTCTAATACAACTACCGGTACAGTAAAATGGTTCAACGAAACTAAAGGTTTCGGTTTCATCGAACAAGCTTCAGGCCCAGACGTTTTCGCTCACTTCAGCGCTATTTCAAGCACTGGCTTCAAAACTCTGCAAGAAGGCCAACGCGTTTCTTTCACAGTATCTCAGGGCCAGAAAGGTCCTCAGGCTGAGAACATCGTAGTTCTGTAATAGAACTGTGATTTGGTAAGTTAAGCCTTACCAGCAAAATCAGGGCAACTCTTCGGATGTTGCCCTTTTTTATGCCCATGGAAGGGCGGTATGCCGCTGTAGCATGGAGCATTCAGCGGCGATGCCCACACAAGGGCAGTGTCGCTGTAGCATGGAGCATTCAGTGGCGATGCCCACACAAGGGCCGTGCCGCTGTTGCACGGAGCACTCAGCGCTGATATCCACGGATATGGATAAAATAAATGGGGTCAGGGTTTTGCTCTGACCCCATTTATTTTCTGTGATGCCTTCGGGTTGTTTATTTTTTATCAAATGCAGCCTGATGCTGCAAAAACACAGGATTAAATTGTGAGCAATTTAACATTTGCCAGTTTGGCTCTCCCTCAGGCGCTGGTCGACAATCTGACCGGCATGGGTTACACAGAAATGACGCCTATCCAGGCGGCATCACTGCCTAAAATACTCAGCGGAAAAGATATTATCGGCCAGGGTAAAACCGGCTCAGGTAAAACCGCTGCTTTTGGTCTGGGCATTCTTGGCAAACTTAACGTGAAACGTTTTCGGGTGCAAAGCCTGGTGCTCTGCCCTACCCGCGAATTGGCCGACCAGGTTGCCACTGAAATCCGTAAACTCGGCCGCAGCATTCACAATATTAAAGTGCTGACCTTATGTGGTGGCGTGCCTTTTGGCCCACAGCTTGGCAGCCTTGAACACGGCGCTCATATTATTGTGGGCACACCTGGCCGGGTGGAAGAACATTTAACCAAAGGTTCGTTAAAACTGGATGATTTAACCACGCTGGTTTTAGATGAAGCCGACCGTATGCTCGAAATGGGCTTTCAACCAGCACTCGATGCCATAGTGGCTTTTGCTCCTAAAGAGCGGCAAACCTTGTTATTCAGTGCCACCTATCCAAAACAAATCGAAGCCATGGCAGCGGCGCTGATGCAAAACCCTGAACTGATTAAAGTAGAGTCCAGCCACAACAACCTCAGCATCAGTCAGCACTTTTTTAAAGTGAACTCCAATAGCGAGCGCCTGCAAGCCGTGAAACGTCTGTTGCTGGCGCATAAACCTGTCAGTTCTGTAGTATTTTGTAATACCCGCAAAGAAACTCAGGAAGTGGCGGATGCACTGGATGATGCTGGTTTTAGCGTATTGGCGCTGCATGGTGATTTAGAGCAGCGCGACCGCGACCAGACCCTGGTGCGTTTTGCCAGTAAATCAGTGTCGGTGCTGGTGGCAACAGATGTCGCAGCCCGCGGTCTGGATATCGACGCGCTGGACGCTGTGATCAACTATCAGCTGGCGCATGACGTAGACACACATACCCACCGTATTGGCCGCACCGGTCGTGCCGGCAGCTCAGGTATCGCCTGTAGCCTGTTTAACGATCAGGACGGTTATAAAATGGGTTTATTAGAAGATATGCTGGGCGGCACTATTGAGCCTGAAGCGCTGCCAGATGAAGCTGTACTGCAACAAAGGCCGCCAAAACCGCCGATGGTTAGCCTGTGGATTGATGCCGGAAAAAGGCAGAAACTGCGTGCCGGCGACATTCTGGGGGCTTTAACAGCCGATCAACAGTTGGGTCGTGATCATATTGGCAAAATCAGTTTATTTGACGATTGGGCTTATGTGGCTGTGCGGATGGATATCGTTAAAATTGCGCTTAGTATGTTTAGCCAGGGTATCAAAGGCCGCAATATCCGTGTGCGTCAGGTGAGCTAACCCCCACTATTTTCTTTTGTCTGCTTTTATTGCCCGCTGTTGGTGGTGTTATCTTCAGATAAAACCGCCAACAGCTGGTCAAAATCGCCATTTATTGGCGACACCTTACATAACACCATAAAAACACTTATATAAAGCATTGATTTATATTAAAAATATATGTGGCCTTTATTTTGCTAAAACCTGATATCAATAACGATAAAGGGGATGGCAATGAGCTTGCTTCGATTCATTTTTAATATTTGCTGGTTTGTGATGGGTGGCCTACTGATGGGATTGGCCTGGTGGCTGGCTGGTTTACTATGCTTTATCAGTATTATTGGTATTCCGTTTGGCCGCAGCTGTTTTGTCATTGGTCAGCTGGCGTTCTGGCCTTTTGGTCAGGAAAGTATCAACAGACGTTATCTGCAAAAATACGACGACATAGGCACAGGGGGTTTAGGCCTGCTTGGCAATATTATCTGGTTTGTCTTTGCCGGTTTCTGGCTGGCACTGGGTCACCTGATACATGCCGTGGCTTGTTTTATCACTATTATTGGCATTCCGTTTGGCCTGCAGCATCTGAAACTGGCGATGCTGACTTTAAGCCCGATAGGCCAGACTATTGTGGATAAAAGAACAGCCTGAACAACGAACACTTAAGTTACACGGGGAATTGATCCTAACGCTGAAACAGGCTGGTCAATCAGCTTGTTGCGGCAACAGCGTCGAAGCTGATGTCAAAGCCCGGCCCAATACCGCAAAATAATTCAGCCAACAGTGCGCCAATTGTTGGCTGAGTTCTGCCGGCGGGTATAAACCCGCTGTTGCTGCCGGCCCCTTTAAACAGCCCGACACTAAAAAACTGTTTTTCAGTGGCTGTTGCTCCAGCATGTGTTCAAAAGCGCGGGCCGCCATTTCTTCCGGCATCGCGTAATACAACTGTTTATTGGCCAGATCAACATCGCGGCAATGGGCAAAAAAAGTACTTTCCCCACGCCCTGCCTGATGCAAAAACAATAAGCTAAACGCCTGATGCAGATAGGTATTCAGCGGATGTTCGATAAAAGATTGGCGGCACAACCATAATTTACTGGCGAAGCTATTACGCGGTGCCTGCTCAAACATTTTACCGGCAATATAATGATCAAAAGCACTTAGCCTATAAACACCATTTTTTTGTATCTTGAAAATTAGTGAATGTACGAATCTATTTAAAAACAGACGTTTAACTTTTTTCCCAGCCTTTTTTTGGATACAAAAAATAAGAATACAAAAAAATTGTAATTTTTTTCTTAACAAGACTGATCGAAACCATAGATAAGATACAAAAATAGAAAAGATCAGGTCCATTTAGCAGCACAACAATCAATGGTCATCTTGTCACCTGGCTCACTTTCCGTTAGCCACAAGTTTCATCAATTACCCATTTAATTGATCGACCACTTTGAGCGAAAAGCTGCGATTCGCCATTCACTGGATAATTGCATTTAATTTACCACCTCATTGCAACCTGACCTTACCACTTGTTGCAAATTAATCGCACCACCACTTTCATGGAAAGTACCACTTCGTCGGACCTCGGCTGTATGCCAATAGCAGAAATTCACTGAGATTCGATTAAATCGGAGCTTTTCACTGAAAGCAGACGTTTCTGAAAATAAACAAGGCACAGCGCTTGAAAATTTCGAGACATCAACGTTTTGCCAAAAGGCTAAAAATGCGTGCACTACTCATTTCGCATTTAAAGAGAGCATCGGTTATTAGGCAATAACGATGTGGCCAAAATTTGTCGACCACTACACTATCTCGTAAACGAGTTTGATAGACGTCAACTAGTACGTATTTTTAGTGTAAGGTCATATTAATGCACGATGCTAAACTCTGCTGTGAGCTAGGTAGGATGTATAAATACCATAAATATTTCAATGCTTTACTTTTTAAAGCTCAAGTGAGTTACTCAGTTCCGACTGTTGGTGGCAGATTTGGAATCTCGCGATTTGTCTTAAATGTCAGCCAAGCAAGTCTCTCGCTAATAAAGTGTTGACTATCCCTGACAAAGTAACAATTTCTTGCCATAATCAGACTTAAGCACTTTACTTAGAGTGTATGTGCGCCGCTTAATGCATCAATGCTGCTAATTCCCTGATTGACATCAATCACTTTGTTTCCTGTTTGATACTCTGAGATAAACAAGATCGAATGATGCAAAAGGGGACTATTTAAATACTGAGGGAACAAATGGCAGTAGATTTGAGCATAGAAACCGCTCTGCTCCTAGAGCGCTGGCAAGGCATTGTAAACTCGATGGCTCAAGTCGCGGAAGTGCCTTGCGTGCTGATTAATCGATTAGATAAAAACGAAATTTGTCAGGCTGTTGGCAGTGTGTCAGTACCAACTTTTTATTGCGGTGAACCTGTTCCATTGGCACTTAACACTTATTGTTCCCAAGTCATTTCCAGTAACCAGCCATTACTAGTTGAAAATGCAATCGGTACCCGATATGAAAACAATAACCCAACATTTGCAGCAGGCTTTAGTTATTACTATGGCCTGCCATTGCTTTGGCCTAGCGGAAAAACTTTCGGTACTTTGTGTATGTTGGACTTTTCAAGCCCAGATCGGGCATCACAACACTGTTCCTTACTCACACTTTTTAAGCAGGCCATTGAATACGATTTACAGATGCTTCAACAACAGCAAGATCTGCTAAAGCGTGAGCAACAAGCAGACAAAAAATTTATACAACTATTCAATGAGATGTCAAATAGGATAAGACCGGTAACTAATAATAAGTTGCTTCAATCTGAGTTGTTTGTACTTTTGACAAGCCAATACCAATACTGGCATCAGGAACTGGATAAGCAGCTTAATCAAACCGTCCTGACTGATGAAAACTCCATTCATATAGCGGCACTGGTTCGAATTTGGTCAAATTTGTTGGCGATTGCCCATGAAACAGAATGGTTGAGAGCTACGGCAGTTCTAGAACCTTATAGTTGTGATGCTGTTGCGTCACTGGTCAATGCAACTCCATTATTAGAACAAGCAGTGTATAAAACAGCGCTGACCCTTGGTGCTGATCTCGTTTTGAGGAGTCATTTGCCTAATCCACTGTTACTAAGTGGGAAACCAGAGTTATGGTCTCTGATAGGACTAGCTATCACGAGCTTTTTAGTTGTTGGCGCCAGCGGTACAAGTATAACTATTTTTGTCAGTAACCGATTAAAAGGTAAGTACAGAGTTTTGGAATGGTCCCTTCTTGTAAAAGGCCAGACGATGCCGCTGCGTTTTACCCGCGATAATCAAGCGCTTTATGGTTTTGCAACAGTATGTGCCGAGTTAGCGGGTGCTGTTCTTGAATCTGGTGAGTGGCAATTAACTGAGAGTCTTCAGCAACAGAGTCGTTATCTCAACTCAAATCGTGATCACGTTGACGACATTGAAAGCAGGAATGCTTCAAGAACTGCTAATGGCATAACCAGGTTTATCTGCTTATCGATACCGGTGATGGGAGACGATTTATAAACACTCAGCGATGATCAGCGAAGTTGTGTTTTAGTTTTCTTGTTGGCACTACATCCGGTATGGCGGCCTTTAATCTGAGAGTGACACTTGGGATAACTGAAAAACTGGCTGTGATTCTGCTGAACGGAGCTTGGTGCTAAGCATGTTGGCGTCATTCAAAGCAAGGTCAACACTGCTATTAACGTTTACGATTATCTGACGGACGTGCTGCTGCGCGTCAACCAACATCCAGTAAGCAAGGTACATGAACTAATGCCGAAGTTACGGAAAGCTCAGTTCGAAAGCGCATTACAGCGTTCAGCTCTATTTAGCAATCCCGATGCTTCGGTAAAATAAGCCACGGAAAATGCTCCGGAGGCCGCATGCACACTAAATAGATGACGTTAGACGAAGAGTTGGATTTAAACGAGCAAATTATAGAGCCTGCGACCGGAAAAGCCAAAAGTTTATAAATACAGCTAAAACTCAAATCAAGCAGGCGAATATTGTACAAAACAATACCATTGCTACAGAGATAACTTCAAGTCTGACAGATCTATGCTAGAGTTAAATCAACGATTTAATTCATTTTTCTATGCAGGATCTTTGAAAAATGCAGTAGAAAAACGGAGAAGTACATGACCTTTAGTTTAGCTCAAACAGCTAGTGCAGAAACCACACTAAAAGCACCTGCTGAAGCAGATCAGAACCTGCGGGATATCACTGAACTGGCGTGTTATATCTGTGATGCACCAGTGGCTATGGTGACGCGAACCGATGGCACAAAGCTGAATCTAATTGCAAAAGTTGGTATTTCGCGTACCTCTGTATTAATTAAAGAGTCCTTTTGCGTGTATGCAATGGAAACACCTGATGCGGTAATGGTGGTCCCTGACGCGACTTTAGATCCCAGATTCAGTACTAATGCGATGGTGGTTACTGAGCCTGGCTTCCGATTTTATGCTGGCTCGCCGCTGATTGATCCCGAAGGTGTAGTGATAGGTACAATTTGTGTCTATGATCATGTGCCTAAGCAGCTGAATCAGCGGCAGATAAGCTCTTTACAGGCTCTGTCCAGGCAAGTGATCGCCATACTTGAACTGAAAAAAGTCGGCGAACAACTACACAAAACCAGCATGACAGATGCATTGACAGGGGTAAACAACAGACGAGCATTTGACCTCAGGTTTGAAGCTGAATTTGCTCGCAGGCAAAGAACAGGCCAGTCATTTGTGTTGGCGCTGATTGATATTGATCACTTTAAAAGTTTTAACGACAGCTATGGACATGCCGAAGGTGATCAGGCACTGAGCCTGGTAGCAGGTCTGTTTCAGCGCAACAGCAGGAACTATGACTTTTTCGCCCGTTATGGTGGTGAAGAGTTTGTGCTGATCTTGCCAGGCACAGACATCGTGTCGGCCAATAAAACACTGGAAAAATTAAGGCTGGTAGTGGCTAACCATGAATGGCCATTACGACAATTAACGGTCAGCATCGGTTTGGCCAGCGCTGATTTATTTAACGACAAAAAGCAGTTGCTCGAAGCCGCCGATCAGATGTTATACAAAGCTAAAGCCCAAGGCCGCAATCAAACCAGTGTGTTCTGTTAATTTGAGGGGGATCACCTAACAACTGGTAGATAAGCTGGTCTCATATGGGCAATAATTAGTCCGTTTAAATACATCGGTAAAATGCCACTTGCACAGCTTCTTTGTACACTGTGGGACTCTATTTAAAGTTGGCCGGCACATTGATTGCGTAGCGAAAATAGAGTGCTTTAGCCAGCACAATTTCAGATTAGCCGATTCGGTAAGCTTTCTGCATTTGCGGAGACAACTTTTTTAACCAGTTTGAAAGACTGAAGCCTTTTCTGTCGGTACTATTCAATTTAGTAAAATACAGATGTTCATCCCAGCGAGGACCGAAATCTACTTCAGCAAGACTTACAAGCTGTTTGTTTCTGCGAAGACGATGCTTTTGATGGTAATCTTCGGCTGGCCAAAAATAACCATTTTGTTGTCCGGCTTCAATCACCTCGGGAGACTTATCCTTTCCAATCGCTTGGATCAGTTCTTCAGTGACTTGTTTTTGCTCCTGATCAAAGACAAAAAGTATCTGGCGATACTGACCCTGCTTTCTGACATGAACAAACCATGACTCAAAACCTCCAAGAAGTTCTCTATAGCTAATTTGGTCTTTATCGTAGATCACTCTGACGACTTCGGCGTGTCCCTTGATGTTGCGGTAACTCGGATCCAGAGTTGATGCTCCAGCGTAGCCAACACGTGTTTGCACTACTCCCGGCGTCCCTCCAAAATTTGAATCCGGTCCCCAAAAGCAGCCCGTGCCAAAAACCGTTTGACTAAGTTTTCCGGTTTTCAATGCTTCTTCGATAGCTTCAGGGGTCGCAAATTCATAGCTTTCAACATCGTCTTCTTTATTCATTTTTAGATCCGACATATTTTTCACCTAACTTTTTAAGAATTGTAGCCACTCCCATTCGCAGATCAGCAGCAGCCGACGGTCGTCTTCATGAACATCCAAAAAACAAACTGGATCCCTTTTTCTGTCAAGTACGAATGGTAAATCTTGGTTTTATGGCAGTCTTTATGACCGAACAGCTTGATCAACACACAACGGCTTCTTTTTCCAAAAGGTTCACTTTCATAAAACTCCTCAATTTAAAAATTATTCTACAAACTTCAATGACTCAGAGTTAATGCAGAATCGGACCCCTGATGGCTCAGGGCCATCTGGAAAAACGTGCCCCAGATGGGCTTCGCACACATTGCATAACACTTCGATTCTGCGCCCGTACGTCGTATCCAGTTCATATTGAATTACGTTGTCGGCGACAGGCTCAGAAAAACTCGGCCATCCCGTTCCCGAATCGAACTTTAGGTTCGAGTCAAAGAGTTCGGTGTCGCAGCCAACACAGGCGTATCTACCTGCTTCATAAAATGAACAGAGTCCTCCCGTGTGCGGGCGTTCGGTGC
>JAYRUI010000080.1:0-8965 GCA_041919175.1 Rheinheimera sp.
GCTGGATTCTTGTATCACTGCAGAAAATCCAAATCGTTATCCGGAGCCGATTAACTCCAACGATTACCTGATGCAGCGTTTGGAAGAGATTGGTTTAATTAAAAAAGCTAAATACTAAGCCGTCATTCAATAGCTTGTAACAGCAATAAAGCCACACCAGCTTCTGGTGTGGCTTTTTTTATGTTGAAGGCACCTGGGAGTGCCAACAAAAAAAGCAGATAATTGCGGCGACGTGGAACTCATCAAACGAATTCAAACCGCCGTTATTTTTAATCGCAGGCTGCATAGTTTTTGCAAAAATGCCGCTGCTGATCCGGCTTTATCTAAGGCTTTCACAGCCATAAAGTGGAAAATATGCCGGGCTTTGCTGAACATTTAAACGATCAGCTGAAAAATGGCGGATTTTTTTCGATAGCGGGTTGACGGATATGCCCACGGCGCATAATATGCACGGCGTCGGCGGCATATGCCTCGGTGGTGGAATTGGTAGACACACTAGCTTCAGGTGTTAGCGCTTCGCGGCGTGGGGGTTCGAGTCCCCCCCTAGGCACCAAATTAACCAGCTTTTAAGCTGGTTTTTTTGTATCTGAAATTTGATAACTTCCCCTGAAATCATCCCTATACGCCTTGTTTACTTGTCTGGGTCTTGGTGTTATCTCAGTCGGTCAATAAAACAACCTTCATGCAGTAAGCCCTAGACTTTGCATATCATTGGCAAATAATGCTGCCGATATGACATTTTTTGTCACAATTTGTTGTGGTTAAAAATCAGGCCACTGCAGTTGCCGGGGTATACACTCAATCAGTGCAAACTGCAGTTGAGGTGTGTTATGCCTTTCTCTTACCTTTGGTTATCCACTTTATGTCTGTCCCTTCTGGTGTCGTTTTTTTTGTCTGGTTGCCAACAAACCCCGGCACTTTCTGCAACGACGGTGAATGCTGAAAACCTGCTACAGGATAGTGCATTTCAAAAACTGCCGTTGTTGGTGGAAACTGAACAACAAATCTTTGAACTACCTGAGGAAGCTGTACGTCAGGCCAGACAGCAAGTGCTTTCTTATACCTATGCCCATGAACGTAGTCTGGCTCTGTTAACTTTTATTTTTGGCGACGCTGCTGAGCCGCTTGAGTACGTCAACAATGCCACACTGATAGCCAGCGACACATTACAGAAAAAAGAAGCCAATTGTTTGTCACTGACCATTCTTGCTTACAGCCTGGCGCAACAACTTGGTTTTGAAGCGCATTTTCAGGATGTGGATGTGCCGGAATATTGGATCACCCGCTCGGGCAACAGTATGCTCAATGGCCATGTCAATCTGATGATTTACCCCAATAAAAATGTTTTGGCCGGCCAACATGTGATGGTGTTTCAGGGCAATGGTTATCTGATTGATTTTGATATGGTTCCGCAGCACGCCAGGCAACAAGCCAAACGGATATCAAAACAGACCATAGTCGCGATGTTTTACAACAACAAAGCCGGCGATGCGATGATGCTGGGGCAATACGATTTAGCCTACACCTACCTGAAAGCCGGCATTGCAGTTGCACCTGAACTTGCACAAAACTGGAACAATCTTGCCGTGTTATACCGGAAAAAAGACATGTTCGCTGAGGCTGAGCAGGTGTATTTACATAGTTTGCAATTGCAGCCTGAACACACCAATACCATGGCGAATCTGGCATTGTTGTACCAACTGACAGGGCGCGCGGAGCAGGCGGAAGAACTTGAAATACAAGTGCAGCGCAAGCGTCAGCTCAACCCCTATTATTTTATTATGCTGGGTAATGAAGCTTTAGAGCGGCAAGAATCAGACGCTGCCATTTCCCATTTTCGTCGCAGCCTGAGATTGCAACCCCATGTACCTGAAGCGTATTTTGGCTTAGCACGCAGTTTTATTCTGCAGCAGAACTTACCTGAAGCCAGCCGGTATTTGCAGGCAGCAAAAAGGCACACAGATTCAGGCACGGATAAAAAACGGTATCAGTTTAAACTGGATATGTTAAACACTGTGGCCAGACAAGATTAATGGGTTCTAAGGTGGTTATGGGGTTCAGTTTATTACCATTAATCAAAACTAACGTGGCTTTAGCACTGGCACTTGCAACAATCATGGCGAGTGCCAGCGATGCAGCAACCGCATCCCCTGCAGAGTTCAGTAATCAGCCTGAAGTTTTATGGCAAAGTGCCTGGCGCGATTTACAGCAATTATCGTCAGATGAGATGGCCGGACGCAGCAGTGGCAGTGCCGGCAGCTTGCTTGCACAACAATATCTGCAACAACGCTTTCGCGACCTTGGGTTAATGGCCGTAACTGCTGATTATCGTCAACCTTTTGATTTTCACATCGGTTTTTCCAAACATCAGGGGGTGAACCTGATCGCAAAACGTCAGGGTTGCCGCTATCCGGAGTTGTATATAGTCGTCACCGCCCACTATGACCATTTAGCCAGCCGCGGCTGGCAGATATTTAATGGTGCCGATGACAATGCTTCAGGTGTGGCAGGTTTGTTATATCTGGCTGGCTTGTTGCAACAACAGTGCCCGGCTTATTCTTATTTGTTTGTCGCAACAGACGCCGAAGAACACGGGTTGGACGGGGCCAAAGCATTTTTGGCCAGCCCTCCTGTGCCACAACGCCAGATGGTGCTGAATATTAATCTGGATATGATTGGCCGTGGTGAAAAACGCAACCGGCTGTATTTGCTTGGAAAACGCACTTTGCCGCAGATCCTCGAGATGCCAAGGCCGGAGCAGGCAGGTGTCAATTTGGTTCTGGCAAGCGAGAACCGCAGCTCTGGGCGGGGGAATGCCAGAGTCGACTGGAGCAATGCCAGTGACCACGGAGCTTTTCGCCGTGCCGGTATTCCTTATTTATATTTTGGCGTTGATGTTCATCCGGATTACCACACGCCGGACGACGACTGGCAACGCATCAAACCTGAGTTTTTCCGCGCTGCACTTGCGCATATCGGCGAAACTGTGTGGTGGCTGGAGCAACAAACGCCAGACCAATTACAATATCCACGCTTGCCAAAGGCAGAATAACGCAGCGCTTTTGCCCGGCGCTTTTTGTTTAAAAAATCTCAGTGTCAAATATCGATAACTGTTGCTGCGGCGCTGCTTTTTTAGCCATAGGCCTTTTACGGCTGGCATGACGTTGCACAATCTGCCGCTGATGCTGGCGCCATGATTGTTTATCCTGCTCTTTGTACCAGGCGCTGAGTCGTGCTCTGGCCTGACGCATTGCCAACTCCAGCTGTACTATCGGCTGTGGATAATCCACACCAAGCAACACCCCGTAACGTTGTTGCAGATTCAGCGGCAACAACCAGGGACTGTGCAACCAGCTATCCGGCAATTGCATAAGTTCTGGGCACCAGCGCCTGATAAAATGTCCGTTGGGGTCTTTTTGCTGGCTTTGTTTCAGCGGATTATAGATGCGGTTGGGGTTGATTGAGGTGGTGCCAGCCTGCATCTGTATTTGCGGGTAATGAATGCCAGGTTCATAGTCGACAAAACACTGCGCTAAAAACAGCGCAACAGGCCGCCAGTGTAACCACAGGTGGTAAGTGGCAAAGGCCACCAGCATAGCGCGGCCGCGAAAGTGCAACCAGCCGGTGGCAAGCAGGGAGCGGATAGCCGCGTCAATCAGCGGATAACCGGTTTGTCCGGCACAAAAAGCGGCAAATTTTTCCCGGTCGAAATCCAGCTCGCGCATGCCATCAAAACCCCTGTGCATATTGGCCATTTCAATCACAGGTTCGTCTTCCAGTTTTTGCATAAAATGGCAATGCCAGCGTAGCCTGCTAAAAAACGACGATAAAGCCATTTTATTTCCGCTATGTTCCTGCTGCTTTAATTCAAGCCAGCATTGTTGCTGCAACGCACGCAGGCTTAACAAACCATAACTTAAAAACGGACTCAGCCTGGAGCAGCTTTGAGGTGCTTTGGCCGCATAAGAAATATGTTTTTGATAGTTGCGGCTACGCTCGCTAAAAAAGCTGCCGACAGTGGTTTCAAGCTCTGTGGCCTGTTGCATTTGCTGGCAGGGCGGTAAATCAACGTGGCGCGCCGGCGAAAGTTGTTGTAGCCGCACGGCAAAATCAGCTTGATTAGGTTCTACGGCGCTAAGGGCGGACGGGCTTTTGATCAAGGGTTGTTTTAACCATTCATCGGCTTGTTCAAACCATAAGTCTCTGTTTGATAAAGGCCTGAATACTGCAAACTGACGAAACTGCTGCCAACGAACTCCATGTTGTGTTAACGCCCGCGCCACCGCCAAATCCCGTTGATAACTCCATAAATTACCGGTTTCTTCATGGCTGAATACCGCACTGACCTGGTATTTTTGGCAAAGCTGCAATAACACCTGACTGGCAGGCCCGCGCTTCAACAATAACGGCTGACCAAGGCTTGTCAGTTGCTGGTTCAGCTTTAATAAGGCGCCCTGAATAAAAGCCCAATGCCTGAGTGAAGTATCAGGCTGTTGCCAATAATCAGGTTCAATAATATAAAGCGGCAGCACTGGCCCTTTATTGGCGGCGTCAAAAAGGGCTTGGTGATCTTCAATGCGCAAATCACGTTTAAACCAGACAATAGTGATCATGGCGCTGGTGTATTTTTTGGACTTTCCGCAGGCATCGGCTCCTGGTCAAGTTGTTGTTGCAGCTGACTGAGGCTGTTTTGCCAATCATCACGCCAGGGCGGTAATAAGGTGGCTTGCCGGTACTCTGCCGCCACTTTAGGTGAAGAAGGCAGGTTGGGCGAATAGGGTAGATGTGCCGCTTTCCCCAAATGCGCCAGCTCAGGCAGTTGGCTGCGGATAAAAAACGCTTGTGGGTCGTAGGTCAGCGACTGTTTCAGTTGGTTAAAATAACGGCCTGCCGCAGTGCCGGCTCCCGCGATATAAGCCCAGTTACCCCAATTACTGGCAACATCGTAATCATGCAGTTGTTGTTCAAAAAACGCCGCGCCCCAGCGCCAGTCAAGCGCCAAATCATAAATCAGGTAACTGGCCACCAATTGCCGGCCGCGGTTTGACATCAAACCTGTCCTTGTCAGCAATCGCATATTGGCATCAACCAGCGGCATACCGGTATTGCCATCACACCAGAGTTTAAACTTCAGTTGTTGTTTATCCGGGCTGCCTTGCGGCTTTGGCACCGGATGTCGGCCAAGGCCGGTCTGGCGGAACAACAAAACGCCAAATTTACGCATTTGCCAGCGAAAATACTCCCGCCACAGCAGCTCAAACCTGAGCCAGTAGCTATGTTCGTTGCTGCCAAATTGTTGTTCAAACTGACAAATTTGTTGCCATAACCAGCGCACCGATAAAGTGCCGTGACTTAAGCCGGTCGATACCAAACTGGCGTACTGGTTAGCGCCTGCGCTTGTTTCTGCTTCTGCTGAGGGTAAATCGCAAAACTGATTACGGCTGTGTTTGTAATGCAAAATGGCTTTGCTGCCAAACAGATAATGGGCGAAGTTGCGTTGTTCGTTTTGCTCGTCAGGGAAACTGAAGTTGGGTAGCTGTTGATGCCAAGACGCAGCCTGATACAACAACAGTTGCTGTTGCCATTGTGCGGCATAACGCTCATCCGGCGCCTGCAACCAGCGCCCGCTGATGTTTTGCGCTTGCACAGGGCTCACCAATAGCTCTGGCTCCCGCTGCAGCCGGAATTGGGTGAAACTATCTGGCAAAGTTGCGATGGCCGGACGTAATTCGTCAGCCAATAAAGAATTTAAATCAACAGTTTGCACAGGCAAAAATTGCGCTGCCAGCTGCTGTAGCTGCAGCTCTTCTGGCGCCACCGGCTCGGTCATCAGCAGTTCGGACACAGCAAAACGCTGCATCAGTTCAGGGATCAGTTCAGGCAAAGCGTCACTGGCATCAGCAAAGATACAAAGCAAAGGAATATCAAGTTGTTGCAGTTGTATTCTGAAGTTTTCGGCCAGCGCTAAGGTGAAAGCCAGCCGTTGCTGGCTGGCCCGGATAATCCCATATTGGCTGCTGAGATATTGCCGGCTATCAATCAGCAGCACAGCAATATTATCGCCTTGCTGCTGGAGCAGAGGGTTATCGGTCAGCCGCAGCGCCTGATTTAACAGTACCAGTTTAGTCATGCTTGGTCTGGTCATGGTTAGTCCGGTCACGGCCAGGCCCTCAGAGTTTTTCCAGTTTAATTAACAGTGTGGCAGCATGTTGGCGAATGGCCTGCTGTGCTTCTTCCGGTTTTCGCCGCCACTGCTGATAAGCCAGCTGCATCCGGGCATTGCCACCCAGTTTGTCTTCGTTACGGGCGAGAAAATCCCAATACAAAGCGTTAAAAGGGCAGGCACGGTCGCCGGTGACTTGCTTCACCTGATAAAAACAATGTTCACAATAATTGCTCATGCGCTGGATATAGTTGCCACTGGCCACATAAGGTTTGGAGGCCAGCACGCCGCCATCGGCAAAGAGTGCCATGCCGCTGGTATTGGGCAATTGCACCCATTCAAAGGCATCAGCATATACCGCCAGATACCAGTGGTTCATTTCCTCTACTGACAAACCGGCGAGCAGGGCAAAATTGCCTGTGATCATCAGCCGTTGAATATGGTGCGAATAGGCATGGTCAATAGTGTGTGTGATGGCTTGTTGCATACAACGCATCTGCGTATTGCCGTGCCAGTAATAAGCCGGTAGTGGGGTGGTGGCGTTAAAAAAGTTTTTGTTTTTGTACTCTGGCATCAGTAACCAATACAAACCTCGCACATATTCACGCCAGCCAATCAGTTGGCGGATAAAACCTTCGGCGGCATTAAGCGGGACTTTGCCTTCTTTGTAGGCAAGCTCCACTTTCTGGCACATCCAGCGCACGTCCAGCAGGCCGATATTTAAGTACATGGCGCTGACGCTGTGAAATAAAAACGGTTGGTTGAGCACCATGGCGTCCTGATACTGACCAAACAATGGCAGCTGGTGTTCCACAAAATGTAAAAAAACCGCCCTGGCGTCCTTGCCAGTAACGGCGAGAAAAAACTGTGAGGCGTCTCCCATATGATGGCCAAACTCTTGTTGCACTAAAGCAATCACGTCGGCAGTAATGCTATCCACCGGCACAGGGGGAAGTTTTGGTAAAGTTAAGTCGTCAGGGCAGGATTGCCTGTTGTCATGGTCAAAATTCCATTTGCCACCTTCCGGCTCGTTGCCATTCATTAACAGCCCGGTATAACGGCGCATTTCGCGGTAAAAATACTCCATGCGGTATTGGTTTCTGCTATCAGCCCAGCGCCTGAACATTTCAGTGCTGGCAATAAATCTGTCGTCCGCAAGCACAGTGACCGGTTTTTGCAGCTGCAAAGACCACTGCTGAATATCAGCATAAAGCCGGTATTCGCCGGGCTCTGTCAGCAGCACTTCGGTTAATTCAGGTTGTTGTTTTAAGGTGGTGGCCACAGCTTCATACAAAGATGAAATACGCTGCTGATACTGAAAATACTCAACCTGGTAACCCTGCTCGCGAAGCGTGTTGGCAAAATGGCGCATGGCGCTGAACACCAGCACTATCTTATGTTGATGATGTTGCACATAACCGGCTTCGGCTTGTACTTCTGCCATCACAATACAGTCGCCTGGTTGCCATTGGCGTAAACTGGCCAAAGCCGGGCTGAGTTGATCACCGAGGATCAGAATAAGTTTTGCCATAAGGCGCTGACAGCTATCGGTAAATTGAGTGAGTGCATTAGTTACGCGCCACGCTTGGGTTGCGATCAGTGCCGGCACAACTCATTCTTTTGGGAGCTGGTCGAAGGAGTTGCAAAGCCGGATTGCACTGCCATAAGCTTGCGGTATGATTCAGTGCATCAGTCGCAGCTTATAAGACACCGAAGAGATTTCCGATGAATAAAAAAACAACAGCTTATCAATCTACCTTATTGACGGCGCTGGCCATATTGAGCCTGTCGGGGGCGGTCGCCGAAGAGCAGCAAACAGAACACGGGGCCCATCAACATGGCAGCGCCAGTGTCACTTTTGTGCTGGATGGTAATGAAGCAGAGCTGGTGCTGAGTACTGCTGCCGGCAATATTATTGGTTTTGAGCACAAGGCTGGCAACGCCACTGAGCAGCAACAACAAGAGCAGCAGCTTGCCATGTTAAAAAGTGGCAGCTGGTTTGTGCCTGTTGCCGCCGCCAATTGCAGTATCAACGGTCAGGATTTTCGGGAAGAGCAAACAGGCGATGAAGAGCACAAGGATTTGTATGTGAATTTTCAGCTGTTGTGCCAGGCACCGCTAAAGCTCAGTGAAATCAACTTTGCCTTGTTTAGCCAAAGCCCGGCACTGGAAAAAATTGCGGTGCAATATCTGGTCAATGGTGAAGCCGGGGTTGCTGAGCTCAGTGCCAAAGCGCCTGTGCTGAAATTTGCCCGCTAGCGGCAGCAGTATTTGTACGTCGCCGCTCAATGCTCCTGCCATAGCGGCATACCGTACTTCCTGTACATCGCCGCTAAATGCTCCTGCCATAGCGGCATACCGTACTTCCTGTACATCGCCGCTAAATGCTCCTGCCATAGCGGCATACCGTACTTCCTGTACATAAAAAAGCCCCGTGTGAACACGGGGCTTTTTGTGGTCGATCTTTAAGCAGCGCCAAAAAACGGCGGCGCAGACGTTTTATTCGTACACATACTCACTGATTTTATCGGCTTTAATGCTGTACGCCGAATTCGCTAAATCGTGGCTCATGGTTTCAGTGGTTAAAGTACCTTCCAGCCAGAAGGGGTTGTAAATCATATCGGCTTTTAAGCCTTTGGCATTGGTGACAAAAATAATCTGGTTTGGTGGCGGCGGTGGTACGTGAATACAGGCGCCAAAATAAGGCACCAAAAAAAACGCGGTGATATTTTGTTCAGCGTCATATTCAATAGGCACCACAAAACCCGGGATCCGTACTTTTTTACCGTTTAATTCGCCCCG
>JAYRUI010000081.1:0-8889 GCA_041919175.1 Rheinheimera sp.
AGGTTTGAGTGCCGCCGCAACAGCCGCGTGATCCGTCATATCAACAAAACTGACGTCAATGCCGTAGCGGGCAAACTGATGATTAAAAAGGGCAAAACTACAACCATAAATGGCTTTGCTGGCGATCAGATGATCACCATGTTGCAAAAATGCCATAGTAGCGGCCGCCACTGCGCCCATACCTGTGGCTGTTGCCGCTGCGTCAGCCATACCTTCGAGCGCTGCAACTTTCAACTCCAGCTCACGGGTGGTCGGGTTCCCCAGCCTAGTGTAAATATAACCGGGCTCTTCACCGGCAAAACGTGCGGCGCCCTGCTCGGCGCTGTCAAACACAAAAGTGGAGGTTTGATATAAAGGCGTTGCTAAAGCACCATATTGGGCGTCTTTAACTTTACCGGCGTGAATACATTGGGTTTCTGCGTGCTTAAACTGCTGTGAACTGCTCATAACAAAAAAGGCTGCCTTAGATGATTTATTTTTAATCAAAGCAAATTAGTTATATCAATCACAAGGCATACAGACATCTGTCAGTCCAATGCCTTCATATCAATCAGCAGCGTAAACACACAGAGTTGTAAAAATTAGTTTGCAGTTGTCCCTGGTTTGAGTCTTTGCAGTAGATCTGTTGCTACCTGACGAATAAGCATTTTTTCTTCCGCTGCTTTGGGCAATGGCCTCAGCTCCTGCACAGCAAAACGGCCCAATCTGGCCACCAGCACCCCGGCAAGCACGCCCTGCCCAAGCCGGGCCGACAGCTTTCCGGTCAGCTCCGCGCCTAACAAATCACTGCCAACATCCAGTGCCATTTCGCTGGCGCCGGTGAAAAACAATGTTTTTATAAACTTTTTCATCATTCGCATACTTTGCAGTTTGCCAACAGGAGCGCCGTACAGCGCTGCAGTTTCCCTGAGCATCAGACTGCCGCGCCACAGCACCAGTAACATATCGGCCAGCGCAAAAGGGCTGAGCGCTACCGCAACACCGGTTTGCATCGAGGCCTGCCGGATTTGCTGGTCCACCAGGCTATCGATAGGTTGAAGAACCGTCTTTTCAAACAGTTGCAGCACCTCAGCATCGCTGAATTCTGCTTTATGTTGCTGAGAGAATTGCTGCCAAAACGGCGTTATAAAGCTGGTATTGTCCATACTGGCGTACATTTGCTGACACATTGGCATGGCTTCACCAAATTGCACCGACTGTTGCAGCCGAATCGAAGCCTGACACCACTGTTGCCGCTGCTTGAGTTTGCGCCGAAGCCGCCATTGCTGATAACCCAAACGGGTTATCAATGCTGTGCCACATAAAGTCAGGATTGATACCAAAGTTCCCTGAAAAACACCTGCTTGCCAGCTCTGGGCTACAAAAGTGCCCCATTGCCAAAGCGCAATACCCGTCAGACTGGCAAGCGCCCCGGCCCACCACCAAAAATGACGCTCTGGCTTGGCCGTTGTTGCCCCCGTATCAGCTGCTACTGAGCTGGTTGAAAAATCGTCAGACTGAAACTGCTGCGCCGGTGTTAATTGTTGGGATTTGCTTAGCTCGGGTTTCAGGGCCTGAAAGCCTGCTTCGTCAAAAACAACAGCTTTTTTTAAATCAGTCATGTCATGTTGTCTCCGAGTAAAAACTCCAAGGCTTGATCCAGCCGTAACTGCGGCAATAGCTGCTGTGGCGGCAGCGGTTTTGGCAAAAAAGCCGGAAAAGCAAACTGATGATGTTCAAACAACAAAGGTGACGGCATCGACCAGGGCACGTCTCCAGGATATAACGTCACCAGCTCGCCGGTGGCGGCCGAAATGCCCTGCAAACAGGCTTGCGGGCCTTCGCTGGTTTCAACCTGCCCTATGTCACTGCATACCACAGCAGATAAAGCCATAGCTTCTGACTGACAATATTGATAACGGCTGTCCTGTAACGGTTGTTGCAACAACTGTTGCAATAACAGTGTCAGGTTTTTATGTTGTTCCGGCGTTAATTGGTCGGCTTTGCTGGCAGCAAACAATACTTTGCTGATGCGGGGTTGAAACAAACGGCGCCACCAGCCACTGGGGCCATAATGAAAACTCTGTAGGATCAACATCAGTGCCTGTTGCAATTCCTGCAACACATCATATCCGGCATTAAGCGCCGACAAACAATCCACCAGCACCACCTGACGGTCAAGACTGGCAAAATAACGCTGATAAAAAGGCGTGATCACCAGTTTTTGGTAACTCTGAAAATTACCCTCTAACAAAGTTTGCAGTTTTGACGGCTGGTTTAACTGAGACGGTAACAACGGCAATAGTTGCAGCAATGGCGTACCGGCCAGATCGCCTGGCAATAACAAACGGCCCGGTTGCAGTAAACACGCATTTGTTTCATTGCGAAAATCGTGCAACAGTTCGCGGTATTTATTAGTCAGGCTTTGCAACTGAAGCTCAGAATCGTCATTTAAATCAATTTGTTGCAGATATTTTTTAAACTCTTCAGCCAAAGATGCTCTGTGCGGTTTTTCAAAAAGCTGCCAGCTGAAATGGCACCACTGTTGGTAATCCTGCTGCAACATCGGCAAATCCAGTAACCACTCGCCCGGATAGTCCACCACATCAAGCTGTAATTCACGAAAGTCCGTCAGCTGCGCTGCCAGCCCGGATGAAGGTTTATAACGCAAGCTCAGTGACAGTTGACTCCAACTGCTGGTTGAGACCGGCCACTGGCCCTGATGCAGCTGTTGTAAATTCACTTCATAAGGGAAACGCGGCGTTTGCAGGTTTTGCTGCGACTGGAGACGGCCGCCTAAAAAACGTTGTTGCTGCTGCGGCGAAAAAAACGGCAATTCCAGTTTATCCACCGGACCTGTTAACTGATTGACCAGACTGGTTATAAAAGCTGTTTTGCCTGCACCTGATAAGCCTGTTACGCCAAGTCTCAGGTGTCTGTCAAAAGCACGTTTGGTAAGTTGTTGGCTTTGCTGCTGGAACTGTTGCCAGATTTGCATCCGCCCTCCCTGAATGTTACCTGATGGGGAAAGCCACCCAAAGGTGGCAATCAGAGCCGGTTAAACTCGCGATTCAGCTGATATTTGCTGGACGTCACATGACGTTCCATGTTGCGCAGCTTCATTTCGATGTTGTCAAATTGTTGCTGCAAATGGGTTAAAGCCTGTTTTGGTGCTTCGCCGCGTTGCCAGATCCGGGTTTTTACTTCAACCGGTCTTTCAACTTTAGGCACTGGCGGCGTGCCCTTGCGGGCTTCTGCCACAGATTTTTTCTCCAGCACTATCCAGCCAACAAAATACAACACCGGTAAAAAACTGCCAAAACCAAGCAAAACCGACGCCAGAGCCACCACCCGGACTAACCACAGCTCCCAGCCGAAGTAGTCCGCCAGGCCGGCGCAGACGCCGGCGATTTTGCCGTTGCGGTCATCCCGCAACAATTCTTTTTTAACTGTGCTCATGCTCGCGTCTCCAGTTTGGCGACTCAGCGTCCAGAATGGCTTCCAGCGTTTTTATGCGATCAGCCATCTTTTCCGCGCGGTTTGCCAGGTCATTCAGCTGCGCTAACTCGCTGTCTGACAAACCTTCAGACATCTTGTTTTTACTGCGATAGTGCATAATGACCCAGATTGGCGCCACAAAGATCATAAACAGGATCAGTGGTATACCAATAAACTCATTAATTTCCATGTCGGTACTCCCAAACGCCTGAATATCAGGCGTTATTATCGTTGTTCAGTTTTGCTTTTAATGCAGCCAGTTCGTTGTCAATCTGGTCCTGTGCGGCCAGTTCGGCAAATTCGTCACGCAAGGTTTTTTTGCCTAAATCATAGGATTCAACCTGTGCTTCCAGCGTGTCAATTTTTTGCTCATAACGTTCGAACTTATACATTGCATCGTTTAAGCGGTTGCTGTCTAACGATTTTTTAACTTCTAACCTTGAAGCTACAGTTTTTTGGCGCATCAACATCGATTTTTGGCGTGCTTTGGCATCTGCCAGTTTTTCCTGCAACTGCGCCACTTCGTCCTGTAATTTACTGACATGCGCGTCCAGATTGGCAATGTCTGCCGTCACAGCAGCAGCCTGATCGGCAGCTTTTTGTTTTTCAACCAGCGCAGAGCGGGCTAAGTCGTCGCGATTTTTTGACAAGGCCAGTTCAGCTTTACCTTGCCAATCGGCCACTTCTTCTTCCAGACGATTCACCACACGTTGCAGTTCTTTTTTCTCAGCAATGGTTTTGGCTGAGGTTGAACGAACTTCAACCAGCGTATCTTCCATTTCTTGAATAATTAACCGCACCATTTTTTCCGGATCTTCTGCTTTATCTAATAAAGCATTGATGTTTGAATTCACGATGTCTGAAAAGCGAGAGAAAATACCCATGATGATTACCTCATTAATTGTCGGTGTTTTACGCTTTTACTTATTCAGGTTTCTTGCCAACTTGCAAAAAACTTTTAAATGATTGTTTTTAAATGGTTTTATTTATTTCTCGATAGATCTTCTGAAATGCCACCTTTTGAAATAGACTACTAATTAGCAAATTTCACCAATTAGTAGCAGGGATATGGCCAGGTCATTTCAACAGGACAACCTTATTGGGCAAGCCAACAGTTTTTTAAACGTGTTGGATCAGGTTTCACAAATTGCACCACTGAATAAACCGGTGCTGATTATTGGCGAGCGTGGCACAGGTAAAGAGCTGATAGCGGCGCGACTGCACTATTTATCACAGCGCTGGGACCAATCTTATTTGACACTCAACTGCGCCTCCCTCAATGAAAACTTGCTGGAAAGTGAGCTTTTTGGTCATGAAGCCGGTGCATTTACCGGTGCCAGCAAAAGACACGAAGGTCGTTTTGAGCGGGCAAACTTCGGCACTTTATTTCTGGATGAGCTGGCCAACACGCCAGGCCTGGTGCAGGAAAAACTGCTGCGTGTGATTGAATATGGTGAATTTGAACGTGTTGGCGGTAGCAGACCCATTAAAGTTGATGTTCGGCTCATTTGCGCCACCAACGAAGATCTACCCGGCATGGCTGAACGCGGCGAGTTTCGCGCAGACTTGTTAGATCGCCTCGCCTTTGATGTGATCACCCTGCCCCCCATGCGCGAGCGGCGTGAAGATATTCTGGTATTGGCCGAACACTTTGCCATTAATATGGCGCGGGAACTGAGTTTTGAGCTTTTTAGTGGTTTTAGCGAAAAAGCCAAAAGAATGCTGCTTGACTACGACTGGCCGGGTAATGTGAGGGAGCTGAAAAACGTGGTGGAACGCAGTGTGTACCGCAGCAACAACCCTTATGTGCCTGTACATCAGATTTTGTTTGACCCATTTGAGTCCCCCTTCCGACCTATCAGCAGGGTTCGCACCAATGACAGGATAACCACAGTTCAGGAGCACACGACGGTAGGCAAAACTGTTACTTCAGTGGATAATGCCGCCGCGCCGCAGCCGAGGGAACAAACGCAGGCTCCGATTGATTTTGCGCAGGCTCAGGATTTTAAATTGTTGTCGGAAAACTACGAAGTGACATTGATCAAACAAGCACTTGCAGCTTGCCAGTATAATCAGAAAAAAACGGCAGAAGCGCTGAACCTGACATATCATCAGCTGCGTGGTTATATGAAGAAGTACAAATTATTAGACAGTCAACAATGAGCATCATTCTGCGTTTGTCGCTGGCGGGTAGCCTGGCGTTTCTGGCCGCTTGCCAGCCCGAACCCGATACCTCCGGGGTAAATGGCCTGGTGTATTGTGTTGAAGGTTCACCGGAAAGCTTTAACCCGCAACTGGTGACGTCCGGCACAACCATCGACGCTATCAGCCAGCATTTATACGACAGGTTATTAGATATTAATGCGACAACAGGCGAGCTGCTGCCTGCCCTGGCAACCAGCTGGCATGTCAGTGATGACGGTTTAACCTACCGCTTTAAATTGCGCGATGGCGTGCAGTTTCACCAGACCAGCTACTTTAACCCAAGCCGCACTTTAAATGCTGACGATGTTATTTTCACTTTTAACCGTGTGCTGCAACTGACCCATCCTTTCCATCAGACCGCCACCGAATACCCTTACTTTGACAGTATTGAATGGCGCCAGCTGGTGGCCGAAATTAAAACGGTAAACCCGATGGAAGTGGAATTCAGGCTCAACAAACCTGACAGCTCATTTTTGTCGACTTTGGCAACGGACTTTGCCGCTATTCTCTCTGCCGAATATGGTGCCAGCCTGCAGGCACGCCAGGCACTGATGGAGTTGGATCAACTTCCTGTAGGCACAGGGCCATTTTTATTCCGCAACTATCAAAAAGACGTGCTGATCCGTTATTACCGCCACCCGCAGTATTGGCGTCAGGGTTCAATGCTTGAGCAGCTTGTCATCGATATAGTGCCCGACAGCACCAAACGAATTGCCAAATTATTGACCCATGAATGTGATGTTGCGCCTATTCCCCGTCTTGCTGAGCTGCAGTTATTGTCAGCGCGCAAAGATTTTGTGGTCGATGTCCAAACCAGCATGAATGTGGGGTATTGGGCTTTTAACACACAAAAACCACCACTGAATAATGTCAAAGTCAGACAAGCACTGGCGCTGGCGGTGAATAAACAAAACATTCTGCAGGCGGTTTATTTTGGTCAGGCGGAACAGGCGGACTCTTTATTGCCGCCAAACTCCTGGGCCTATCAAAAGCCCGAGCTGGCCGAACCTTATAATCCTGCCAAAGCCAGAGCGCTGTTGGCAGAGGCTGGTTATGCCGGTGGTTTTAATCTGGATATCTGGGCGATGCCGGTACAAAGGTTATATAACCCCAACGCATTAAAAATGGCAGAGCTGATTCAGGCTGATCTGGCATTGATTGGGGTGAAAGCCCGGATAATTTCTTATGAATGGAATACCTTCAGGCGCAAGCTCACCAACGACGAACATGACTCTGTGCTGATTGGCTGGTCGGCAGATAATGCTGATCCCGACAACTTTTTACGGCCTCTACTCAGTTGTGCTTCTGCTATTTCAGGCAGCAACAGGGCCAATTGGTGTGACGAATATTATGATGAACTATTGCAACAGGCGGTGAATACCGCAGATGTGAATGAGCGTCGTGCCTTTTATCTGCAGGCGCAACAATATCAGGCGCAGCAAATGCCGTTGTTGCCCATCGCCCATTCCAAACGTTTTCAGGTACGCAGCAGTAATATCAGCGGTGTACAAATCAATCCATACGGCGGCATTAACTTTGCAATGGCAGGAAAACACTGATGATTCTGCATTACCTGCTCCGACGTTTATTTTTGCTGGCTTTTGTTTTTGTTGCCCTAACCGTGTTCGCTTTTAGTCTGGGGTATTTGTTTCCAGGTGAAGTGCTGAATAACTTCACTGGTTTGCAAAACATCAGCCCGGCGGACGAAGTGGTGTTAAGCCAGCAACTGGGGCTTGAACAAAACTATCTGCAACAATACCTGTTGTTTTTGCAGCGGTTACTGGATGGCCAATGGGCTTTGTCGTTTTCCAGCCAGCAAAACGTTTTAACTGAAATGTTACTGGTGATGCCGGCAACACTGGAACTGGCCGCTTACGCGCTGTTTTTGTCGTTATTCATTGGCATACCACTTGGCATCATCGCTGCTGTCCGCAAAGACAAGTTGCTGGATAAGCTAATTTCAAGTCTGGCGTTGATTGGCTTTTCAGTGCCTATTTTCTGGTGGGCTTTGTTATTGATCATGGTGTTTTCACTGAGCCTCGGCTGGTTGCCTACCTCGGGTCGTTTAAGTGTGCTTTATGAAATTAAACCTGACACCGGTTTTATGCTACTGGATATTCTGCTGCCCTCTATCGTACTGGCCACTTACCCAACCACAGTGATGATTCGTTTTACCCGGGATTCAATGTTGGATGTGTTAGAGCAAAACTATATTAAAACCGCCAGAGCCAAAGGTCTGACGCGGCTGCAGGTGCTTTACACTCATGGCCTTCGTAATGCGCTACTGCCGGTTACCCGGCAAGTGGGTCTGCAATTTAGTACCCTCATTACCCTGGCGATGATCACTGAAGTTATTTTTTCCTGGCCCGGCATTGGCCGATGGCTGATAGACAGTATTTATCAGCGCAATTTTCCGGCAATTCAGGGAGGCGTGTTGTTAGTATCGTCACTGGTGATTTTGGTTAATATGCTTACAGAAATTTTGCACACTTTGTTTAACCCGCTGGCCAGGAAATTCTGAGATGAAAAAATTCCGGCTGTATTACGAGGAACATAACAAAGGGCCACTGAAGCTGCTGTGGAAGCACTTTGCCCCCCAACATTTTGCTTTTTTTGGCTTAGTACTGTTGATCATTCTGTTGGCACTGGCTGTGCTGACGCCCTTTTTAACGCCGCATAACCCTTATTTGCAAAACTCGCAGCTGCTGTTATTGCCCCCCTCATGGCAGGACTCAGGTTTGGTGTCTTATCCGCTGGGTACTGACGATCTTGGCCGCGATTTAATGTCGCGCCTGATGCTTGGCGCCAGTTATACCTTTGGTCTGGCCATTCTGGCTGTGGTGGGCTCTTTGTTACTCGGTCTGATACTTGGTGCACTGTCCGGTATGAGTAAAGGAGTTAAATCCAGTGTTTTTAATCACTTGTTGGATTTAGCTCTGACCATACCTTCGTTACTGCTGGCGATAGTCATCGTCGCTGTCCTTGGCCCAGGGCTACTCAATACGATCTGGGCCATTATGCTGGCGCTGTTACCGCAGTTTGTCCATGGGGTGCGAAACGCCATAGCACAGCAGCTCAAACAGGATTATGTCACGGCGTACCGGCTGGATGGTGCCAACCAGCGTCAGCTGTTGTTTTCGGTGATTTTGCCCAATATCTGGGAGCAATTAGTGCTGATGGGTGCCATGGCGTTATCTACTGCGGTAC
>JAYRUI010000082.1:0-8807 GCA_041919175.1 Rheinheimera sp.
GTCATCGGCGTACACGTCGTAGGCACTGTCGCTGATATCACCCACTTCTGCCAGATACTTCGACTTATAGTTGGCGGCCAGACGCACACTTAATACATCACTTTCATAACCCAAGGCCAGGTTGGCGGTACGGTCTGACTGGCTTGGTAAAGGTGTGCTGCGTTGTTGCCATTGGCCATCATCCAGCCAATCCAGCTCAGCGTCGGAACCGGTGACGGTCAGGTTGGCGGAAACTAATAACTGATCCAGCCAGTTACCAAAACCTGATACCTGATGCACAGCGTTTAACTCCAGGCCATATAAACTGGCGTCAGCACCGTTAATAAAGGTTTCTGCTTTGGCAAATTCTTCATAACCCGGTTGACCGGCCAAATCGGCTTCGTAAATAAAGTTGCTGATTTGTTTGTAAAACAGCATGCCAGACAACACACCAAGCTCGTCGGCATAATGCTCAAAGCCCAGATCATAGTTGGTAGAGCGCAGTGCCTTTAGCGCCGGATTGCCAAAACTGGCTTCCAGATCGCCATCATCTTCTTCCAGCAAATAGGCTGGTGCCAGCTGCTGAAAGTTCGGCCGCACCAAACCAGTGCTGATTACCGCCCGCACAATGCTTTGCTCCGACAGGTTATAACGGCCAATCAGCGCAGGTAACCAATCACCTTCACTGGTTTTCAGCTGGTTCTGACTGAAGACCTCAGTGGTGTCGTCATACCGCACACCACGCGCATCACGCTGCTCGTGTTCATAACGTACACCGCCTATCAGCTGCCACTGCTCGCGCTCCCACTGCGCCATCAGATAAGCGGCCGATAAATCTTCATCTACCTGAAAGTTATTAATTTGCGATTCAACATCGTCAACAAAATCGCTGCGATCCAGGCTATGCACCAGTGCATAAATTTTCGCCGGATCAATGGCCTGCCCCATCTGGCCCAAACCATAATCCACGTTAGCCGCGGCATAATCAGCAAGGCTCAGCTTGCTGACGCCCTCGTCCGCCAAATCTTTAAAAGCCCAGACTTGCTCATCCGCTGTTTTTTCACGTTGGCTGACTTTAAAACCGGTTTTTAACTGCAAAGCGCCGTTTGGCTGAATAATCTCTCGGCTTATATCAAACCTGGCATTACGTTCGGTTTCTTTGGTATAGGTGTCGCCCATTTCCACTTCATCCAGCTCGTAACCTTGTGCCAGATAAGCATCATTGGGCGCTGTTAACTGAATTTGTTGCCCGCCGGTAAAACCAATGCCAGCGTCAAAATCCTGCGCAAAGTCGGCGGCGGCAATATTAAAGGGGGTATCTTCATCGGCTTTACTGGTGCCGGCTTCTAACAACCACTCCCAATTGCCAACCAGTTGTTTGGTCCCCAGCACCAGCGCGTTGATCCTTTGAGCTTCATCGCGCTGTTTTAACGAACGGATCAGCGTTGCTTCACCGCTGTTGCCCGCCTGCAGCGGGTCTGCCAGCTCAACAACTAAACCCTGCCGCTGCTCAGCATCGGTAAAACTGCTGTATAAACTGCGCAGGTAATATTCGTTATTGTTGCCAGGGCGATAATCCAGATTCAATGCCAGACCAATACGTTCCCGGCTGATTTGATAATCGCGCAGTTCAAACTCTTCCAGCCCTTCATCAAAATCCCAGTTACCACCGGTTTCGACGTTATCAGAGCCAAATTTGCGTTTGGCGTAACTACCGGCCAGCGCAATCCCTAAAACATCAGTTTCACCGGCCGCGTCCAGAATAGTGCTGTACACCCCTGATACTTTAGGGCTATGGGCGCTGACCAGCTGGTTGTAACCGTTTTCGCCGGTGAAGGAATAAAAGTCACTGCTGCGATCAAAAGCCGACAAACTTTTAATCTCCACTGTGCCGCCCAGAGAACCGGCTGGCATATCAGGCGACAGCGTTTTATTCACTTCCACCGATTCGAGTAAATCCGATGGGATCACATCCAGCGCCACGGCGCGACGCCCGGCTTCGGGTGCCGCCAGCTGAGTACCGTTGTAGGTCACTGCGTTGTAGTCCGGCGCTAAACCACGCACCCGCACAAAACGGCCTTCGCCCTGGTCGCGCTCTACCGACAAACCGGCGAGGCGCTGCAAGGCTTCGCTGACATTACTGTCCGGAAACTGGCCCAACTCGTCGGTGCTGGCCACAGTTAAAATGCCACCAGCATTACGTTGCCGGTTTAAGGCTTTACTCACCGCCCCCGACTGGCCTGTCACTTCAATATGTTCCAGCTGATTGCTGATGGCCGTTAACTTAATGTCGGCTAACTGCAGCGGTTTATCCGTCACGGTAAAAGGCACTGTGGTTGGCGCCGCGCCTAAATATTTCACCACTAAGTTATATTGACCAGCCGCTAATTTGGGAAACACAAAACGGCCATCCGCTGTGGTGGCACGTTTCAGTTGCAACTGTGGAATACTGACTTCGGCGCCCGCCAACAATTGCTGACGGCTGTCGATAATACGGCCACTGACCTGGGCGTCTGCCAATGCCGGTACCGCTACCCCCAACGCCACCGCACAACTCAAGGCCAAACGGGCCTGTTTAAATCTGAAATTGTTCATAACATCCTGCCGGAATTAAAAAATTGACCGGCGTTATTGTCAAAAAACTGTATGACAAAACATCAACCGAAAATCAGGTTGGTTGCGCCCGGCTGACCCGGGTCTGTTTAGCTCAGGCGCAGCTCAATACCGTCATCAATCAGTCATACAAGCAGCCGAAGATAAACAAAAATGGCATGTGAAATAACGGGATAAGCGATGTGGCGGCAACATCTGGATAAACTGGCGGGCGCGGCGCTGTTGTTAATAACGGCAATGTTGTTGGCATGGCAGCTGGGTGACATCAAAACCGGTGTGCGTATTGATTTGTGGGATTGTCTGGGTGAAATCACCACCCTGATTGTTGCTATCGGCTGGTTGTGTCTGATTGTCAGCAGCAGGCCACGTGGCCCTGTAACGAACTGGTTGTTTAGCGGCAGCTTTTTGCTGGTGTTTTCTTATAGCCTGGACCTGTTTGATGAAGTGGTCAGTTACCCCGACAACATCCGGCTGATGAGCTGGCTGGAGTCTTTTCCTGCGCCTGTTGGCATGTTGTTATTAACCTTTGGCCTGATTGGCTGGCACCGCGAACAACTGGCGATTAACCGTCAATTGCAGGGCCGTGAGCTGTTTTTACGTGATCACCAGCTGATAGATCCGCTGACCCAGCTGTATGGCCCGGCTTATTTACTGGCGGTATTAAAACGCGAACTGAATGTGCATCAGCAAACCCAACAGCCGTTGTCATTATTGATGCTGGATTTGGCCGGTTTTTCCCAATACAACAAAGGGCACGGCATTGCAGCAGGCGATACATTTTTAATGCAATTCAGTGAGTTGCTTACCCACCAACTCAGGCAGCAGGATTTGATTTGTCGTTTTGCCGGCGACTGTTTTGTTGCTGTTCTGCCACAAACCACCGCAGCAACAGCCACTGTGCTGCAGCAGCATATAGCGCAGCAACTCCAACAATTGCTGCCGGAACCACAAATTCAGTTTACCGGTATCACTCTGACGCTTGGCGAGCACGGCGACCAGCCTGATCACAGTGAACAATGGCCAGACGCCGACACCCTGCTGCGCCGCGCCGGCCAAATGCTGCTGGCAGCTAAAAGTCAGGGCGATACCATCAATCAAGCTTTGTTCAGCCGATGAGCAACCCGCCTTTTGGCTATCAGGACAAAATTTTATTAACCCGGCCACAGGTGACGGACTTGCTGCAACTGGCCGCGCGCCGGGGGGTGCCAGCAGAAAAGTTATTGTCGGGCACCACGATTTTCCCGGCAGATTTACACAAACCTCAACACCGCATTCATAGCAGTGCCTGGCTGAAATTTATGCAACAGTGCCAACAACTGCAAAGCCCGGAACTGCCATTTTTAACCGCCAGCGCCTGGCTGCAAAATGCAGATATTCCTCTGTGCAACCTGCTGCAACATGCCAACAATTTGCAACAAGCGCTGAAACACCTGCTGTATTTCCGCCACCAGCTGGCACCTTATTTGTTTGTCCGGCTGCAACCACAAGCAGACCACATCAGTATTGAATTACTGCCGGCCATTGGCCTTGGCGCACCACAACAGTTTGTTTTTGAAATTTGGTTATCGTTAATATTGCAGCTGATAAAACAACAACTTGGCAGCACAGAAGGCTGTAAGGTTTATCTGCGCTGGCAAGCCCCCAAAACGGCCACTGCTTATCAGGCGCTGTGGCCCGCTGCCGTCTTTTATCAACAAAGCTGCACTGCAATTCATATTGATAAAGGTTACTGGTTACAAAGGTTTAAAAACGCTGAACCCACGCAATTTCACCGGGCCTTACAAAACTGTCGCCAGCAAAATTTATTATTGGCCAAACAGCCCGGTGTACTGGAATTTGCCTGGCGCAAGCTCAGTAAAACGCTGCCAGCTTTGTTAACACAAGAGCAGCTGGCACAAGATTTTGGTATCAGTGTCAGTGCGCTGAAAAGGTTATTACAACAACACCACACCAGCTACAGCCAGTTGCTGGATGAAGTGCGTAATCAACTGGCGTTAAGTTTGTTAAACCAGCAGGATTTGTCCAACCGGCAACTGGCACAGCGGCTGGGATACTCCGACGAGCATAACTTCCGCCGGGCTTTTAAACGCTGGACAGGTGCTATCCCCAGTGCATTTCGCTTGTTGTGATACCCAAATCAAAGTGGACTCACTGGGTGATGTAGTTAACAAGGACTATGTCAGTCACATGGCTAAGTGCTATGCAGCTATGGGGGTGAGTTTGAACAAACCATAAGTTATGCTTTTATTGCTTTTCCATTTCATGTTAAGAAAATAAAAAGATCAATTTTCACAAGAAGATAAAACAACTTCTGCGGTATAGAGCAGCGAAGGTGCATCGCACCCGCCGCTGCATGGTGTTGGAGAAGTAATGTTGAATCAGGCAAACCGACATCCCACGGTGCGAAATATACGGTTCAGAATGGCAAGTAACGAGCCCGCCAAACCCCAATCTGTGATGAGCCCCAAGGCGCAAGGCAAGATACCAAGCAGCGTCAAAGCTGCCGCAATCATTGGCAGCACAAAAACTACAATCTCCAGAAACTCAATCAAGCGCTGTAACATCAGGCAGCCACCGTTGAGCGGAGCGCAGAACGCCGCCCAGAGCCCAAGGATGACCATACCAATAACTGCAAGTGCCAGACCAATGCCGGCCAGCACAGGATTGGAAGTGCAGGCACCGGCGAAAATCAAAACACAACCGACAATAAAAAATGCCAGGCCAGCGATGCGGGCGATTTCACAAAGTAACGGCATTCCAGTGCCAGTGCCAGTGCCAGTGCCTTCATCATCACCAGAAGTCGGGCGCCCACATGCACGTAAAACAACCGCGCCAGAAACAGGCTCGGCACAATTGGGGGTTTCAACCACCACAGAAACTTGTGCGGTTGAACCTGCTGCAATCGTAAGTCTGTAGCTGTTTCGGTTCAGACCATTCACGTTTGGCCCATTGTCCAATTGACTGCCATTTCCATCGAGTCTGTCAAGGCTCCAGGTGAATGCACGTCCAATAGGATCAGGCTGAATGACATTGACAATATAATCACCCGCCAATAAGCAGGTTGCGCCTGGTCCCGTCGCAAGTGGCTCGTTCGGGTTGGCGGCGCTATTCACCGCGAGCGTTAACGCAGTTGGGCAGCTAGTTGAAGTGCAGACACCAATATTCAGCCCACCACCACTCAATGGCACCGTGACATGACAGGCACTCGGAAACGTCATCTCGAAAGCAACATTGTTGTAAACGCCCGGTTGATAGTCAAAACTGAACTGCCCTATGATGCCACCAGCTTGTACATTCCATTCAGGTCCGGGTGCCGATGGGTCAAATTGCACAGGAATGGTGGCGGAACCGGCGACACCGCTACCTAGGTGCAAGGTGCCAAAAATGGGGCTACCCGAAGGCAGGTTTGTAAGGCCGACGAAAAACGTTGAGGTGCGGGTGCCATCGGCGTTACAGCTTGGTGAGACTTCCACGTTCAGGGTCGCTGACGGGCAGCCACAGTTAATGATGAAATCTTGTTCAAGGAAGCATAAGGGGTTGGTGTGGCAAGCAGCACGAATCCGAATTGTGCTACCGCATATCACTGCAGATAAACCTTTCAATTCGATGCTCCAGTTCTGCGAGATGCCTGCAGGAACAGCTGGCAGAATTGCCGTCACAGTTGCTGTTTGGGTCGGATCGGGCTGTCCATTGACGAGCACACTGGCCGTGACATCCACCCAGACTTCGTCGGGCCGCTGCGGATTGAATGGATTTGGCGGGCAGTCCAGCACGGTACCAGATACTGTGACCTTACCGGCTGTAGAACCAGTAATCTGACTTGCAATAGGTTGATTGAGGGTAAGGTTGCACATCGTGAACTCTCCTTGTTTAAAACTGAAACTCGTTGTTGATAAATTGAACGCACGCCATGACGCGCAACACCAGTTCGATAGGCCAGAATCAATTCAATTTTGCTACCTACTGAAGGAGCTTAATTTCAAGCTCCATTTATCCCGGCCCTTTGCCTTAATAATCTTTTTTTGACACTGGGTTGTTTTTGACCAGCACTCAACATAGATCAAAATTTGCGCGCAGGTTGAGCATTCCCCACTATTTGAACAATAAGGATGGATCCCCCTGCTTCTGCATGTCATTGAAGCCTGCGTTCAGTTGAGCGGTATATTCGGCAGCATCGTGACCTTTCCCTCATCTAAATGACGGTACATCGCTAAAAAATGACGCTCAAGTAGAGCTGGCTGGTTGCAACACCGGCGGCAAGTGAATATGCCAGTTATGTGGGGCGGCATTTTGCAGATAAAGCAAACCGGATTAAATGAGTCACCTTAGCAAAGTGGTAAGCAGCTTTGGGCGTGGGATCAACTGCATCACGCCCCCAAAGTGACAGGCGTACTAGGTGACAGGAGCCCTTGAGTGGGCTCATCTTTTCATCAGGTTGCGGAGTTTGTTTGTCTGGAATAAGGAGTTGCCTGTTGGTATCGCGTTTGATAACCAGCGGAGTTATGTAAAAGTGACCCGCTTAAAATGCGGGTTCTCCACCAGCGCTTCCATGGTGGCCACGGCATCCAGCACGACCAGATTGTCGATATGATGGATGGCTATACATTCCTGTCGCTGTGTATTGCGCCTGGTGTCCAGCGCGATGCCGGTAACTTCCTCACCGGATTTCAGCGTTAACTTCACGACATAACGGTATAAACAGGCAATTTCGACATAATCATGTTGATCACAGGACATCATTTGCAGCGCCTTAGTTAGCTGTATCTGGATTCACTGATTTTAACTATGGAACAGGCCGAAGGTTATTTTTTACATTATTTTCAGCCTGTCATTTCACATCACATCCGTTAATGCGCCGCAGCAACGCCGTCCCTTCTGGAATCTGAGGCGGCTACATAACCTTTTTGTAGTTTTAATACGGCCTGACCGCTGCCAAATATCAAGCCTCTGTTGTGACCAAGAAACACGGTTTGTGCTGTGGCCATCAGCGGGTTTTGTGGTGCGTGCCCCATCGACATTAATTGATCAACCGTACTCTGGGGTATGGCTTGCTCAAAACTTACTTTATTGTCTTCCCAATGCCGGAACCTTGGCGCGTCCATCGCCTGCTGCACATCCATATTAAACAACACCATATTCAGCAACACCTGCACATGAGCCTGCGGTTGCTGCTCTCCACCCACAATGCCATAACTTAACCAGGGTTGTTGTTTACCTTGTGCATCGGCTTTAGTGACAAAACCCGGAATAATGGTATGAAAAGGCCGTCGGCCTGGTGCCACAGTATTGGCTCTGCCTGGTTGCACCGACAAACCTACACCGCGGTTTTGCAACGCAAAACCTGTACCCGGCACTACAACACCTGAGCCAAAGGAACCAGCTAAGCTATTGATAAAAGACACCATATTGCCCTGACTATCGGCAACAGTTAAATAGGTGGTTTCGCTGGTGGTTAATGAAGGTTCAGGGTTGGCGCGTGGCATGGCCTGGTTCGCCGAGATTTGGCCACGGCGTTTGGCAATGAGCTGATCTGCCAACAATTGCTCTGGTTTAATGGTCATAAAAGCCGGATCGCCGACAAAATGCTCCAAATCGGCATAAGCAAGTTTTTTCGCTTCGATCAGATGGTGCAGATAGTCGGCTGAATTGTGTTGCATGGCCGCTAAATCAAAAGGCTCCAGTATTTTCAGCATTTCCAGCGCGGCAATGCCCTGGCCATTCGGCGGTAACTCCCACAATCGGTACTCTTTAAAAGATACCGACAACGGCTGTACCCACTCCGCTTTATAGTTGGCAAAATCACTTTGTGTTAAAAAGCCACCCAATTGCTGCACTCTGGTGGCAATTTTTTCACCGAGCTCACCGCCGTACAGCACTTGCGGGCCTTTGGCTGCAATCAGTTTCAGTGTATTGGCATAATCAGGGTTGTAGAACCATTCGCCAGCTTTTGGCGCTCTGCTGCCGTCCACTAAAAATGTTGCTTTTGCCCCCTGGTCCCAGTTGATTTTACTTTCAAACAAAGCCCATTCATTTGCGGTGGTGTCGGAGACCAAAAAACCCTGCTCCGCCAGTTGAATAGCGGGTGCCAGCGCTTGCGCCAAAGTGATGGTGCCATGTGTTTCCAATAGCGTTGCCCAGCCTGATAAAGCGCCAGGCAAGGTGATAGATTCCGGACCTTCATCCGGCACACGGCGACGATCAGCCATTTTATCGAG
>JAYRUI010000083.1:0-8756 GCA_041919175.1 Rheinheimera sp.
CCTTTTTAAGCAAGGGGGCATTCAGAATGCAATTAGGACAGGTTTTTCCGGAACAATATCAGACGTTACTGACAGAAAAAGTCGACGCCATGCAAAATCTGTTTGCCCCTTTTGGCGTGACGCAAGCTGAAGTCTACCCTTCACCCCCTGCCCATTACCGGTTAAGAGCTGAGTTTCGCATTTGGCACGAAGGGGATGACATGTTTCACATCATGTTTGACCCAGAGACCAAAACCAAACAACGTATTGATTATTTCCCTGTTGCCTGCAAAACCATTGCTGACTTTATGCCGGTGCTGATAGCGGCGCTGAAACAACGGCCGTTATTGCGTAATCGTTTGTATCAGATTGACTATCTTGCCACTTTAAGTGGCGAACTGGTGGTGTCACTGATTTATAAAAAACCAATACCGGCTGAATGGTCAGCGGAGGCTGCGGCACTCAGAGCGGAATTTGCTGCTTTATATAGGGTGGATTTTATCGGCCGCGCCCGTAAGCAAAAAGTACTGGTGGAACGCGATTTTGTAATTGAGCAATTGCAGGTGCAACAACAGCAGTTAAAGTATCAGCAAATTGAAAATAGCTTTACGCAACCCAACGGTGAAGTGAATCAAAAAATGCTGAGCTGGGCCTGTGACATTGCCAAGAACTTAAACGGGGATTTACTGGAGCTGTATTGTGGTAACGGTAATTTTTCACTAGCGCTGGCGCCTTATTTTGACCAGGTAGTTGCCACTGAAATCGCCCGCTCGTCCATTCGTTGTGCTGAATACAACATTGCACTTAATCAGATCAATAATGTGCGGGTGTTGCAGATGTCAGCAGAAGATGTCAGCGCGGCGCTGGCACAGGGTCAACAGTTAAAAAGCATTGATTTGGCCGGATTACAACTGAAGACTATTCTGGTGGATCCGCCGCGGGCGGGTTTGGATCCGGCTACTGAACAGCTGGTTAGCCGCTTTGACGATATTCTGTATATCTCGTGTAATCCGGAGACACTGGCGCATAATCTGCAGACTCTGTGTAAGACCCATCAGGTACAAAAATTTGCGTTGTTTGACCAGTTCCCCTACACCCACCATATTGAATGTGGCGTCTGGCTGAAAAAAATTACTCTTTAGGCCGGCGGCCATAACCCGCGGCACCATGCGCCAGCCAACGCAACTGGGTGATGGTTTTATGAGTAATTTGCAAGCGTAAATCCGGGCTGGCGTCCAAAGCGTCGGCCCCGGCATGAAACACCAAAGTGACCATAGCTTCCGCCTGTACCTGAGCAAATTCATCCGGACAGGCCGTCTCTTTTCGCAGGTAATCGGCCAGCTCGGCACAAAAATGCTGAATTTCACGGGCGACGGCACGGCGAAATGGTGCTGAAGTGCCCGACCTCTCCCTTAATAACAGCCGGAACACGTTACTGTTGCCAACCACAAACTCCATAAAAGTTTCGATAGAGGTGCGGATCACACTGCCATTTTTTTCGATACGGTGCCTGGCCTGACGTAATAACTGCCGCAACATTAAACCGGCTTCATCAACCAGCGTTAAACCCAACTCATCCATATCAGCAAAATGCCGGTAAAAAGACGTGGGGGCAATACCGGCCTCGCGTGCGACTTCACGTAAACTCAGGCTGGAGAAACCTTTATCCGGACTTAACTGGGCAAAAGCTGCATCAATAATAGCGCGGCGGGTACGTTCTTTTTGTTGAGCTCTGGTCACAATGCCTCCCTGTCTTTAATATCCGGCATTTTATACCTTGACCCGCCGCAATTGCACAGTAAAATTAGCTTACAGATGTAAGCCATACGTACCTAAAAATGCAAAAACCACCTATTATCTGGACCAACGTCCTGCTGTTTAGTATCACTTTTCTGATTTCCGCTATTGCTGTGCCTTATTATGCTTTCACTGTCGGTTTTACCACAGTTGAAATCATCGCTACTATTCTGTGCCTCGGCTACTGCGGTATGTCTATTACCGCTGGTTATCACAGATTATGGGCACATAAAACTTATGAAGCGCACCCGGTTTTGCAGTGGTTTTTTGCAATTGGCGGCGCTTTTGCACTGCAAAACAGTGCGTTACACTGGTCTTCCGATCACAGAGTACATCACAAGTTTGTTGATCAAAACGACAAAGATCCCTACTCAGCCCAACGCGGCTTCTGGTTCAGTCATATCGGCTGGATGTTACGTGAATATCAGAGCCAACGTTACAGCGACTACAGCAATGTGCGTGATTTACAAAACAACCCTATTGTGATGTTTCAGCACAAACATTATTTGTTAATGACTGTCGCCACCAACTTTGGTATTCCGCTGTTTTTGGGTTTTTTAACCGACAATTACCTGGGGATGTTATTGAGTGTGGGCGTGTTGCGTTTGGTACTCAGCCACCACTTCACGTTTTTTATTAACTCATTGGCCCATATCTGGGGCAACCAGCCTTATACAGATGAAAACAGTGCGCGCGATAACGGTGTGTTGGCATTTTTAACTTATGGCGAGGGTTACCATAACTTTCACCATATTTTTGAATATGACTACCGCAACGGCATTCGCTGGTGGCAATTTGATCCGACTAAGTGGCTGATTAAAAGCTGCTCCTGGCTGGGGTTAACGCGCAATCTGAAAGTTTGCCCTGAAGACCGCATTATGAAAGCCAAGGCGTTAATGCAGTTAAAAAGAGCACAGGCTAAAGCCAAACTCTTACCGGATGCAGAGCAGTTGCTGGCGAAAATGGAACACGAATATGCCTTGTTGCTGGAGCGGATGCAGGCTTATTACGCTGTGCAAAAACAATTGTTACAGCAGAAAAAAGACCAGCTGCAACTGAAAAAAGAGCAGCTGCTGCAACAATACAACGACTTTGATATACGCGCGCAGTACAGCGAAATGAAACAAAACTGGTTACAACAACAACGCCAATGGCAGAGTTTTATTCAGCAATACGCCTGAGTCGTCCAGCTCCCTGATTTTCCTGATGAAAAGGCAACGCAAGTTGCCTTTTCTGCTTCAACATATTCAAATGATGCTGCTATCATCAAAGTTCAGATAATTAGACCAGAATAGGGATCTGCTGTGCCTGCCAAATCAAGCTCTGCCACGCCACAACCAAATTATCAATATGACGCCATTATTATCGGCACAGGCCCAGGTGGTGAAGGCGCTGCCATGAACCTGGCCAAAAGCGGTAAAAGAGTGGCTGTTGTTGAACGCCACGAGCAGGTCGGCGGTGGCTGCACCCACTGGGGCACTATTCCATCCAAAGCGCTGCGGCATTCGGTCAGCCGTTTTATTGAATACAACGAAAACCCGCTGTTCCAGATGGAAAATCAGTCCGCCAATCTCACTTTTCCCCAAATTCTGAAACATGCCGCTGGCGTTATCCGCAAACAAGTCAGGCTACGCAGCAGTTTTTACGACCGTAACAGAGTGGAAGTTTTTGCCGGCGAAGCCTCTTTTATCGACGCCCACACTATTAATATCAAACCTGCCAATGGTCCAGACCGGCAAATCACAGCTGAAACTATTGTGCTGGCAACAGGTTCCAGACCCTATCGCCCGGCAAGTGTAGATTTTAACCATCCACATATTTTTGACAGCGACACCATTTTGTCGCTGAAAGACGACCCAAGACACATCATTATTTTTGGTGCCGGTGTGATTGGCTGTGAATACGCTTCTATTTTCCGTGGCCTCGGCGTCCGGGTTGATTTGGTAAATACCCGTGACCGCTTATTATCTTTTATGGACGCCGAAATTTCAGATGCGCTGAGTTACCACTTCTGGAACTCGGGTGTCACCATTCGCCATGGTGAAGAGTTTGAATCTATTGAAGGTTTGGCTGACGGTGTGATCTTACATTTACAGTCTGGTAAAAAGATGAAAGCCGACTGCATTCTGTTTGCCAATGGCCGAACAGGCAACACAGACACTTTGAATCTTGCCGCTGTTGGTTTAAAAGCCGACAGCCGGGGTCAGCTGAAAGTAAACCACAATTACCAAACAGAAGTGCCGAACATCTACGCTGTCGGGGATGTGATTGGCTACCCAAGCCTTGCCAGTGCCGCTTATGATCAAGGCCGCATTGCCGGCAACGCTATTATCCACGGTCATTGTCCTATGCAACTGATTGAAGACATTCCGGTTGGCATCTACACCATTCCGGAAATGAGTTCAGTGGGCAAAACCGAACAACAACTGACAGCTGCCCGAATTCCTTATGAAGTGGGCCGTGCCCAGTTTAAACATCTGGCACGGGCGCAAATTGCCAATACCAGTGTCGGCAGCCTGAAACTGCTGTTCCACCGCGACACCAAAGAAATTTTAGGCATCCATTGTTTTGGCGAAAGAGCTGCGGAAATTGTGCACATAGGCCAGGCCATTATGATGCAGAAAAACGGCGGCAATAACGTGGAATATTTTGTTCATACCACCTTTAACTACCCGACCATGGCAGAAGCATATCGGGTAGCCGCCATGAACGGATTAAACAGATTGTTCTAATTTTCGTCACTTTGTTGAATATAATGCATAAAATGGCGCAAATTTGCGCCGTTTTTGTTTTGTTTTGTCGAATAAACCGTTGTACACTCGGAAAAAACACCATAAAAAATTCCAGGGAGTTCGGGCATGTTTCTGATGCGTTTTTGCTGCTATCTGCTTGCTGTTGGGTTCAGTAGTTCAGCCCTTGCCGATTTTGGCGGCGCTTATAAACTGTTCCAGCAAAAAGAATATGACCAGGCATTGCCACAATTGCAGATCCTGGCTCAGCTTGGCCACCCTCAGGCCCAGCTGCTGTTATCCCAGTGTTATGAAGAAGGTTTAGGCACTGATGTTGATATCAACAAAGCTTATGGCTGGGCACTGACCGCCAAAGGTATGTCGCAACCAGGCGCAGCTGAAAAATACGTGGAACTGCGCGCTAAACTGGAATCCCGCCGGGCTGGCAAGCAAGCTTATACCGAAATTAACGGTCAGTATGGTGAGCTTGCGCTAAAAAGTAACCTGTATCCCACCATTCACCAGGTGTACCGCCAACCAGCCTTGGTAAAACCAATCAGACAGGATAAACCTGAATATCCGAATTACTACGACCGTAGTGGCGTTGCGGCCTGGTCTGTGGTGACTTATGACATCAATGAAAATGGTCAGGTTGAAAATGCCAAAGTTGCTTTGTCTTTCCCGACCGGCTCTATTGATAAGTTTGTGTTAAAAGCAATGGAAAAGTGGAGTTTCACCCCACCGCGTAACTCTTATGGCGATGCGATCCGGGTTGATCACCAGATTCACGTGTTTAACATGGATAAAATGGTGACTGCTTCGCGTAAATTTGAACGGGAAAATAACGAATATATCAGCGCTATCCGTGCTGCTGCCGAAGCGAACTCAGCAGCGCAACAGTATAAGTTTGGTTTGATAGCCCAGGCTGGCCTGGTCAAAGGTGAAAAACCACTGCCCTGGTATTTAAAATCAGCCATCAATGGTTACGCTCCGGCACAATTTACTATTGCGCAATGTTTATTGTCGGGAAGTATGTGTGACAAAGACAGCAATAAAGCCATTAACTGGTTAACTTATGCAGCTGCCGATGGCGACCCGCAAGCAAGTTATCTGTTATCACATCAACTGCTCGACAGTGACAATATTCAATTTGACCCTGAACGTGCAGCGCAATATCTGGAAAGAGCCGCCGCTAAAAACTATGTGCCGGCTATTGTGGAATATGCGTCATTATTGGCAATGTCAGACAACCCGAAATTACGCAACGCGGAAAAAGCCATAGCCCTTGCCGAAAAAGGGCTGGAACAAGATGAAGATAATCCTAAGTTGCTGTCGACCATCGGTGTTGCCCTGATAGAACAAGGCAAACAGGAGCGTGGTGAAGAAATGCTGGAACAGGCAGTAGATGCCGCAGAAGATCGCAACTGGGCAACGGACAACTACCGGGATTTGCTCAATGACTATCGTGGTCAGGTGCAGGCAGAAACCAAATAAGCCAAACAGAGTCACTGGTCATCTGACAGCAAGGTGAAATCACCAGACGATCAAACAACAAAGGCGCCTTCAGGCGCCTTTGTTGTATTAAGCTTTTGTACTTTGCCAGGGATTCAGCAGGAACGGCTGGCTAAAGCACAACGGTAATGTTACGAAATATCTGTATTCATATGATAAGTGCGGCTAAATGACTGCACTGCATCAATAAAAATACCGGCTTTGGCAGGGTCAACATCAGGGGTAATACCATGCCCCAGGTTAAACACATGACCCGAACCCTGACCATAACCATCCAGAATGGCCTGCACTTCCAAACGAATGCGCTCCGGCGAACCTAACAGGATAGAAGGATCCATATTGCCCTGTAATGCCACTTTATCGCCGATACGGGCGCGGGCGTGCCGAATATCAATGGTCCAGTCCAGACCAACAGCATCACAACCTGATGCGGCAATGTCTTCCAGCCATAAACCACCATTTTTGGTGAACAAAGTGACAGGCACAGGGCGACCATCGGCATGGCGGGTTAAACCTTCCACAATTTGCTGCATATAACTTAACGAATACTCACGGTAGGCATTTGGCGTTAACACACCGCCCCAGGTATCAAAAATCATCACTGACTGAGCGCCGGCAGCAATTTGGGCATTCAGATAAAGCACCACACTCTGCGCCAGTTTATCCAGCAGAATATGAATCACTTCCGGTTCGCTATACATCAGCTTTTTAATTTTTGAGAAGGTTTTGCTGCTGCCGCCTTCAATCATATAAGTGGCTAAGGTCCATGGGCTGCCGGAAAAACCAATCAGCGGCACTTCACCTTTTAATTCACGGCGAATGGTGCGCACAGCGTCCATCACGTACTTTAGTTCCACTTCAGGATCCGGCACAGGTAACTGCACAACATCCATAAAATCATTCAGTTGCTTCTGGAATTTAGGGCCTTCGCCTTCACCAAAATACAACCCCATACCCATGGCATCCGGAATGGTCAGAATGTCGCTGAACAAAATGGCCGCATCCAGCGGGTAGCGGCGCAGCGGCTGTAACGTCACCTCACAGGCCAGCTCAGGGTTTTTACATAACGACATAAAATCGCCGGCTTTTGCCCTGATTTCGCGATATTCAGGCAAATAACGACCCGCCTGACGCATCATCCAGATTGGCGTGCGGTCAACAGGTTGCTTTAACAGGGCGCGCAGGTAACGATCGTTTTTTAATTCCATCTTGGCTCTACCATTAGGCTGTGTTGAGTTATTTTAACAGCATAGCGTTTATGACACTATGTTTGCTGTTTAATGAATTTTTCTGCATTTATCTGCACATTTACTCTTGCGGCGCGAAAAAGCTTCTGTTATAAAATCTCCGCGCTAGTGAAGAAATCTAAAAATAAGAGCTCGCTCCTACGAGCCCATAAACAAATACTTAAGCCACTTTTGTGGCTTTTTTATTTGCTGCAATTTCATCCCTGTTCCGCCGCAGCTTTGCAATATATAGCCCGTTAATTTTCAGCATAGTCATAGTGCATGCTTATGCAACTTACGATACTTCACCCTGTAACTGTCGAATCATCCGGCCCGATAAAGTTTGTACCGGCGGGATCTCAGGCAAAGCAGTCAAATCAAACCAGTATGCTTCAGCGATTTCGTCCTCCTGACAAACAATGTCACCACTTTGATAATCCGCCAAAAAACCTGTCATCAACGAATGTGGAAAAGGCCAGGGTTGACTGCCAACATAACGCAGGTTCTGAATACAAACCCCAACCTCTTCATACACCTCTCTGGCAGCGGCCTGTTCTAAAGTTTCACCAGATTCCACAAAACCGGCCAGAATCGAAAAGAAACCCGCTTTATGCCGTTTTGAGCGCGCCAGCAGAATTTGGTTATCTTTACGGATAGCCACCAGCACACAAGGCGAAATTCGCGGATAGCAACGATGACCACATTTATGACATAACATAGCGAGCTCCCAGCTCACCAGCTGCATTTTACTGCCACACTGACCACAGTAGCGGTGCGACTGTAAAAACAGCGCCAGCTGGCTGGCACGGGCCGCAAGCTCAAACCAGACAGGTTCAGCCTGCTCGAGCAAAGCTCGGGCGCTATGCCACTCTTCAGGTTGAAGTTGCTGGTCGTTGCACACCACCAGATAACAAGGTTGTTGCTGCCATTCACCAATCAGGCAAACCATGTCAGGCTCGGCAATTTGTTGCTGTTGCCAGGACCCAGAAGGTATAGCCTGGTTGCCTGGGGTTAATTTGAGTTTTCCCTGACTGACCACAAACCAATATCCCTGATCATCAGGTTTCAGCTGCAAACTATGGCTCTTCATATTGCTGTTACTCATACAACTTCAGGACGCTGGCTGTCATCATAAAGGGAAATACTGAGCTGACCAATCAAAAAGTAGTTGATCTTTAGTGCAGAATTCTTTTTATTAGGGGGATAAACCGAATTAAATCACGCAAGGATATGGTTATGTACACCCGTCTGCAAACAGCACGACAACAATGGGGCGGCACTTCAACCGCGATTGATAACTGGCTGGAAGAGCGGCAACAACTGATCGTATCTTATTGCAAACTGGCGGCGTTACCTCCTTTTGATAAACAACAAGACAATCAACTGCCCTCGCAGGACGCTATTCTCAGTTTTTGTCAGTTACTGATGGATTATCTATCAGCCGGTCATTTTGAAGTGTACGACCAGATAGTTTCCCAATGTCAGATCAACGGCAGTGACAGTAAATCTCTGG
>JAYRUI010000084.1:0-8704 GCA_041919175.1 Rheinheimera sp.
CCGTAGGTGTCAGGCTGAGATTGGCTTTGCAAAGCCTTGGCCCGGTGTGGGTGAAGTTTGGCCAGATGTTGTCCACCCGTCGTGATTTATTTCCGCCTGAGCTTGCCGATGAGCTGGCTAAACTTCAGGACAAAGTTGCGCCTTTTGACGGCGTTGACGCACAAAAACTGATTGAACAAGCCCTTGGTCTGACAGACATTCAGCAATTATTTGCTGAGTTTTCGGTCACACCTCTTGCCTCTGCCTCTATTGCTCAGGTACACGCCGCCCGCTTGCTGCAACCCGATGGTTCAGTGGCTGATGTAGTAGTGAAAGTGATACGCCCTGGCATAGAACCGCAAATTCTGGCCGATTTAGAGCTGATGGCCGATATTGCCGGTGCTGTGGCCCGTTTTTTACCGGATGGCAAAAGACTCAGGCCACGTGAAGTGGTGGCTGAATACCGCAAAACCATTCTGGACGAGCTGGATTTACAACGTGAAGCCGCCAATGCCATTCAGCTGCGCCGTAACTTCGCAGACTCAGATTCCCTATATATTCCTTTTGTGTACAGCGACCACAGCCGGCCGAACGTGATGGTGATGGAGCGCATTTATGGCATTCCGGTGTCTGATATTGCCGCCTTAGAAGCGCAAGGCACAGATATGGAATTGCTGGCCAAACGGGGTGTGGAAGTGTTTTTCACGCAGGTATTCCGTGACAGCTTTTTCCACGCCGATATGCATCCCGGCAATATTTTTGTATCAAGGGAAACCCCACATAACCCAAAATATATTGGCATCGACTGCGGCATAGTCGGCACGTTAAACCGCGAAGATAAAAGATATCTGGCGGAAAATTTTGTTGCCTTTTTTAACCGCGATTATCGCAAAGTAGCAGAGCTGCATGTGGATTCCGGCTGGGTGCCTTATGACACCAGTATTGAAGAATTTGAAAGCGCCATCCGTACTGTATGCGAGCCTATCTTCCAGAAACCTTTGGCCGAAATCTCTTTTGGTCAGGTGCTGATGAACCTGTTTAACACAGCGCGGCGTTTTAATATGCAGGTGCAACCGCAGTTAGTGCTGTTGCAAAAAACGCTGCTGTATATCGAAGGTTTAGGCCGGCAGCTTTACCCACAACTGGATTTATGGAAAACCGCCAAACCCTTTTTAGAAAACTGGGTGAAAGAGCAAATAGGCCCTTGGGCTATGCTCAGGCAAATTAAAGAAAACTTACCGTTTTGGGCAGAAAAGCTGCCGGAAATGCCAACCTTACTGCACGGTTATCTGCAGCAACAACCCAAAGCCCAACAAGCTTTGCTGGTGCAAATGCAGCAATTACAACAGCGTCAGCTGCAGCAGGGGCAAGCGTTAAAGCTGGCTATTCTTGCCAGCGGCGCGGCAATTTCAGCGGCCGTATTATTGGCCATCGGCTGGCCTTTGCTGGCCGGTGCGTTAGCGGTTGGCGCTATGTTTTTTGCAGCAAAAGCGGTATTGTCATAATTAGTTCTTACAATAAGCCGGACAACAGCTCAGGCAGATAGCAGCACAGCGTTCTGCAGGCTTATACTCAGTAACTCAACATAAAAAGGGTCGTGAACATGGGTTTTGGTGGTATTAGTATTTGGCAACTGCTGATTATTCTGGTGATTATTGTATTGTTATTCGGCACTAAACGGCTGCGTAATATCGGCACAGATTTAGGCTCGGCGATCCGTGGTTTTCGCAGTTCCATTAAAGACGGCGAAGCTGAAACGCCCACTGAAACAGATGCCACTTTTCCTGAAGCACGCAAAGAAGTAACAGCGGCTCCAACAACCACTGCGCCAACTGCAGCGGCTGCACCTGCGCAACCTGTCACTCCTGCGCAACCTGTCACTCCTGCTGAACCTACTACACCAGCTGCAACAAACAACACGGGTTCAGATAAAAACTAATGAGCTTCTGGGAACTGGTTCTTTGTGGTGTAGTGGCGCTGATAGTGCTGGGGCCTGAGCGGCTACCCGGCGCTATCCGCAGTGTCAGCCAGTTTATCAACGGCGTGCGCCAATTTGGCCAACAAATGAAAGCTGAATTAGGTGATGAACTGCGGGCACATGAACTGCATCAAAAACTCAAAGATGCTGAAGAAAAAGGTTTATTAAACCTAACGGCGGCCGAACTTTCAGCCCTTGCCGAATTACGCCAGGCAGCGGCTGAAGTGAATAATCCTTATGCAGGCAGCCAACCCCCCCCTGCCGCTATTCCGGCCGAAGCGCCACCGGCCTTACCTGTAGTAACAGCTGAACCCCATGATCAAAAAAACGACAAACCAACACAATCCTAATAGCCTGATGGGGCATCTGATTGAACTGCGGAACCGTTTGCTGAAAAGCATCGCCGCAGTGGTGCTGGTATTTATTTCGCTGGCTTATTTTGCTAACGACATTTACCACCTGCTCAGCCTGCCATTAATGAAAGTGCTGCCCAAAGGCGCCAGCATGATTGCCACCGACGTGGCAGCGCCATTTTTTGCGCCATTTAAGCTGACTTTTATTGTCGCTTGTATTCTGGCGGTGCCTTATATCCTGTTTCAAATCTGGCGTTTTGTCGCGCCGGCGCTTTATACCAAAGAAAAACACCTGATAGCGCCATTAATAGCATCCAGTACCATCTTGTTTTATGCCGGTATCGCTTTTGCGTATTTTTTTGTGTTCCCTATTATTTTTGGCTTTTTTACCAGCGTAGCACCCGAAGGCGTCACTATTGCCACCGACATCAGCAGTTATCTGGATTTTGTGTTAAAGCTATTTTTTGCTTTTGGTCTGAGTTTTGAAATTCCGGTTGCCATTTTATTGTTGATCTGGACTGGCGCCATGACCCGGCAAGACTTGATCGAAAAACGGCCGTATTTTATTGTGGTGGCCTTTGTCATTGCGATGTTTTTAACCCCGCCTGACGTGTTGTCACAAACTTTGCTGGCCGTGCCTATGTGTTTGTTGTACGAGCTCGGCATCTGGATGGGCCGTTTTTATCAGCCAAAAGACGACGATGCCGACGTTGATCCAGAGACAGAACTGATTAACGAACATAAAGCGGAACCACCGCAACAATAAGCCAAGGATTTGTATGAAGTTAAAATTAACCTGCCTGCTGCTTTGTCTGGCTTCACTTTCTGCCAGCGGCTCCGATTTGGCCAGCCAGCTGGCCGCCTGTCAGAAACTGTCTGATGAAAATCAGCGTCTGGCCTGTTTTGACCAGATCAGCAATCCGAAACCAACGGTCACAGCCCCAGTTTCTTTGCCACCTCCGCCTGAAGTGATGGCTCCGGTAAGCCCACCAGCGCCGGCCGCTCCTGTTGCCGCCACCCCGGCTCAACCTGCTGCGCCTGTGCGTGTAACTGAGTTGCCTTCAAAAACAACAGCCGTTACTGAAAAAGTAACAGCAGAAGACTTTGGCGCCGAGCAGCTGAAAAAGCCAGAAGCTCTGGAAGCAGCTGAACTCAGCAGCAAAGTGGTCAAAATAGAAAAAGATGCCCGTAAAAAGCTGATTTTGCATCTGGCCAACGGCCAACAATGGCTGCAGCTGGAAGTGGAGTATTTTTATGTTAAACCAGGTGACACCGCCATTATCCGCCGTGCTGCACTGGGCTCGTTTTTATTAGGAACCGACAGGGTGTCAAAAACAATCCGGGTTCGCCGTGTCAAATGAAACTTTGCGCTGGTTTGACGCCGGCGTAAATTTGTTTAGCAGTCAATTTGATGCTGACAGACAACAAGTACTGCACAATGCCCGCCAGGCGGGTGTGCAAACTCAGTTGTTGATTGGCAGTGATTTAGCAGAAACAGCTTTGAATCTGGCTTTTTGTCAGCAAGAAGCCGGTTGCCTGACCACAGCCGGCGTTCATCCACATCAGGCCTCTGCAGTGGATGAAAACTGGCAAGCGCAGCTACAACAGCTGCTTCAGGCAGACAAAGTGGTGGCCGTTGGTGAGTGTGGGCTGGATTTTAACCGGATGTTCTCCCCACGCGACTGCCAGATCCAGGTATTTGAAACTCAGCTTTCATTTGCAAAAAATCTGCAAAAAGCGGTTTATCTGCATGAGCGTGATGCTTTTGATACGCAAATTAACCTTTTGAAAAATAACCATATCTGTCATGGTATTGCCCATTGTTTTACCGGGGATAGCCATCAGTTAAAAGCTTATCTGGAATTGGGTCTTTATATTGGCATGACCGGCTGGCTTTGTGATGAAAGGCGCGGTGAGCAGCTGCAACAAGCGCTGCAATATCTGCCGCTGGACAGGTTGATTCTGGAAACTGACGCGCCTTATCTGCTGCCGCGTAATCTGCCAAACAAACCCAAATCGCGCCGCAATGAACCTGCTTTTGTGTCTGCCATCGCCGAAAAAATTGCAGAGCTGCGCGGCTGGTCACTCAGTGACATTGCAGCGCATAGCCGGCGAAATGCCAACCTGTTGTTTGGCCTGGAGGTGAGCTGATGAACTTTCCCGATCTAACCCCCCTGCTGTTGCCGCTACAACTGTATCCCTGGCACAGTACAGCGCTTTTTGTGTTTGGCCTGTTATTGGGAGCTGCGTTATTTGCAGTGCTGGTGTATCGCCGCCAGTTAAAATGGCAACAGGAAAGCACAGAACAACTGGAGGAAAACATTCAGACCCGCACTTTTGAGCTGCAAGTGGCGCTGAATGAACTGGCCGATAAAAACCGTATTCTGGAAGAGCAAAATACTCAGGACGCCCTGACTGGTGTGCGTAACCGCGCTTATTTTGATAAAAAAATTATGGCCGAGCTCAAACGCAGCCGCCGCGAACAAAGGCCTTTGGCGCTGGTAATGCTCGACATCGACCATTTTAAACAAATTAATGACAAGCACGGGCATCTGGCCGGTGATGCGGTGATCCGTGGTGTTGCTGAGCGTATTCAGAATCAGCTCAAACGCAGCAGCGATTATGTCTGCCGTTATGGTGGTGAAGAATTTGCGTTGATCCTGCCCAACACAGACGCAGCAGGTGTGCTGGAACTGGCTGAACAAATCCGTTTGAGCATTGCTGACACGCCTTTTGATACCGAAATTGGCCAGCTCCAGGTGCAAATCAGCGCCGGTTGTTATGCAGCCGTTGCCGCCCCTGACATGGTCAGTACAGATTTTATTCACGCAGCAGATCAGGCGCTTTATCAGGCCAAAACTGCCGGCCGCAATCAGGTGGTGCTGGCAGCAAGCTCTGAAATTCCGGCGCCTGCCGTTGCACCAGAAGGAACCCCAGATGAACTCTTCCAGTAGTTATTTCCCGGCCAGCCGCCTGCGCCGCATGCGTCAACACGACTTCAGCCGCCGTTTAATGGCCGAAAACCAACTGACAGTGAATGACCTGATTTACCCGATGTTTATTATTGAAGGCGATAACAGCCGTGAAGCCATTGCTTCTATGCCTGGCATTGAACGCCTGACCTTAGATTTATTGCTGGAAGAGGCCAAAGAGCTGGTCGCACTGGGTATTCCGGCCATAGCGCTGTTTCCGGTAACCCCGCTTGCTAAAAAGTCATTAATGGCCGAAGAAGCCTATAACCCGGACGCTTTGGCGCAGCGTGCTGTGCGTTTATTAAAACAGCATGTGCCTGAACTTGGCATTATCACAGACGTAGCGCTGGACCCTTTTACCACTCATGGTCAGGACGGCATTATTGATGAAAGTGGTTATGTGCTGAACGACGTCACCACCGATATTCTGGTGAAACAGGCGTTGTCGCACGCCGAAGCAGGCGCCGACATTGTTGCGCCTTCCGATATGATGGATGGCCGTATTGGCGCTATCCGTGAAGCTTTGGAAGCTGAAGGTTTTCACAATACCCGCATTCTGGCTTACTCCGCCAAATATGCCTCGGCCTATTATGGACCGTTCCGCGACGCCGTTGGCTCTGCCGGTAATTTAAAAGGCGGCAATAAAAAGTCTTATCAGATGGATCCGGCCAACAGCAATGAAGCCATGCGCGAAGTGGCTCTAGATCTGGAAGAAGGCGCCGACATGGTGATGGTCAAACCTGGCATGCCGTATTTAGACATAGTACGACGCGTCAAAGACGAATTTGGTGTACCTACTTTTGCGTATCAGGTCAGTGGTGAATATGCAATGCACATGGCGGCCATTCAAAATGGCTGGCTGGCCGAAGAAGCGGTGGTGATGGAGTCGTGATTGGCTTTTAAAAGAGCAGGTGCTGACGGCATTCTGACTTATTTTGCCAAAAAAGCGGCTATCTGGTTAAAAGGCTGACTTAGTCTTTGGCCTTGCTGTAACAGGGCTGACAATCAGCAATAAAAAAGCGCCTGATGGCGCTTTTTTATTCAGTGGGCTATTTAAGCTGCAACAACCAGCCGGCTTGTTGCTGATAAGCCACTTCCTGCTCCAGCTCGGCGCGCATCAAAGGGTGTTGATCCAACCAGCCTTTGGGTAAAATGAGGGTCAGACTTTCGGCCTGGGCACTGATTTGCACTTCAGGCAATACTTCATGGCGGCGACGCATCGACAACACCACAGCTAATCGCAACAACCGGGTTAAACGCACCGCCAGCAGCACGGAAGTCATGGTCTGGCGGGCAATAATTTCGCGGTTAATATCAGCCCTGTGGTTGTACACCAAAGCCATTAACAGCTGTTGTTGAGCGCGGGTAAAACCTGGTAATTCAGTGTGGCTGATAATATAAGCACCATGATGATGGTGGTTTTTGTATTCAATCAGCAGGCCGAGTTCATGCAATAAAGCGCCTGACCTTAGCATACTCAGGCCTTCAAATTTACTCAGCTGCCACTGCGCCTGTAATTGCAGCGCCAACTGCAGCGCCATATCGGCCACGCGGTTGGCGTGTTGTTCATCAATGTAATAACGCACCATTAAACTGGCGATAGTTCTGTTGCGCACATCAGTGTGTTGCAGTTGTGGCAACATGCCGTACAACACCCCTTCGCGCAGTGCGCCGCCGGAAAGGGTCATACCCGGAATATACAATTTGCGAAACAGCGCTATTAAGATGGCAAGACCTGAAGGGAACACCTGTTTACGTTCTTGTGCCAGCCCCACCAGACTTAAATGCTCCAGCTGACCACAGACAAGCGCCTGCTGCATAATACTTTCCAGTCTGGCCAGGGTAATCACTTCGTCCTGGCCTTGTGCTACCAGAATTTCCTGCATCGCCTGCACTGTGCCTGAAGCCCCCACCGAAATTTGCCAGCCAGCAGCCATAAATGACTGCGCTATCGTATCGAGCTCGCGTTCGGCAGCAGCAATAGCCGCATGAAAATTGTCTTCAGTTAATAAACCATCGGCAAAATAACGGTCGAGATAAGTGACACAACCCATATTCAGGCTGGCAAGCAACAAAGGGGAAAAACCGGACCCCACCACCATTTCGGTAGAAGCACCTCCAATATCAATCACTAAGCGGTTGGCCTCACAACTGGAGGTATGGGCAACCCCAAGATAAATCAGTCTGGCTTCTTCTTCACCACTGATAATTTCAATGTGGTGGCCGAGGATTTTTTCAGCTTCATTCAGGAAGGTTTTAACATTGTGCGCCAGACGCAAAGTGGCGGTGCCGACAATACGGATATTTTGTGATGGGATATCTTGTAGCCGCTCGGCAAAAAGCGCCAGGCATTCCCAACCGCGGGTCATGGCTTTTTTATTCAGCACCAGACTGTCGTTGAGGCCTGCCGCTAAACGCACTTTGCGTTTTACCCGGCCTATCACCTGCACACTGCCGCCAACAACTTTCACCATCAGCATGTGAAAACTGTTGGAGCCAAGATCAATCACAGCATAAATATCTTCATGCTGTGATTGTGCAGGCATACTCAGGCCCGGCTTAACGTGGTCTGGGGCGCTGCGGTCTTGGTCCATTTGGATGTGGTCGTCCTGCACTGCGGGCCTGACCCGGGCGACGGCGAACGCGCGCTTTGGGTTGGGTTAGATCTGTCAGTAAAGCGGAAGCATCATATTGACTGACAGGAATAGTGTGCTTGATATAGTCTTCAATAGCCGTCAGGTTCAGTGCATAACGTTCACAGGCAAAACTGATGGCCTTACCACTTTCACCGGCGCGGCCAGTACGACCAATACGGTGTACATAGTCTTCACAGTCGTCCGGCAGGTCAAAGTTAAACACATGACTTACTTTCGGAATGTGCAAACCCCGGGCGGCTACGTCTGTTGCCACCAGAATATCCAGTTTGCCACTGGTGAAATCATCCAGAATTTTTAAACGTTTTTTCTGGATCACGTCGCCTGTCAGCATGCCTACACGGTGACCATCAGCTTCCAGCCAGGAAAAAATATCTTCACACCAGTGTTTGGTGTTGGCAAAAACAATGGCTTTATCCGGCCATTCTTCTTCCATTAACGTCAGCAACAACTTCATTTTATGTTCGTTGGACGGGTAAAATAATTCTTCACTAATACGGCTGCCGGTCATTTGCTCTGGCGCAATATGAATATGTTCCGGCTGGTTCATTTGTTCAAAAGCCAGTTCCTGTACCTTGTAAGATAAAGTGGCGGAGAACAATAAACTTAAACGTTGAGTGGCTGGTGGCATCCGGTTAAACATATAACGGATGTCTTTGATAAAACCTAAATCGAACATGCGATCGGCTTCATCCAGCACCACAACCTGAATTTGTGACAGGTCGTACAGGCCTTGTTTCATGTAATCAATCAGGCGGCCTGTGGTAC
>JAYRUI010000085.1:0-8700 GCA_041919175.1 Rheinheimera sp.
AAATTTAAGAAAACTTGTGTTTTTGAGTGCGACAGCTTCTTTTTCAGGCGAAAGGTGCTTTTTTCCAACAATTGCCGCATACTTTCCACACAGCACAGGAGATCAGTATGACAATTCGTACTTATAAAGGTATTAAACCCAGCCTTGCCCAAGGGGTTTATATAGATGAAAGTGCGGTAATAGTCGGAGATATCACTTTAGAGACTGATGTCAGCATCTGGCCATTAGTAGCTGCGCGGGGTGATGTGAACAAAATCCGTATTGGAGCCCGAAGCAATATTCAGGATGGCACCGTATTGCATGTATCCCGTCCGAGCGGGAAGAACCCGGCCGGTTCCCCCCTGATCATTGGCGAAGACGTTACTGTTGGTCACAAATGTATGTTGCATGGTTGCACCTTGGGTAATCGTATCCTGGTGGGTATGGGTGCCATAGTGATGGACGACGCTATAGTAGAGGATGATGTGATTATTGGCGCCGGTAGTTTAGTACCGCCAGGCAAAACGCTGGCATCCGGTTATTTATATGTGGGTAGCCCGGTAAAACAAGCAAGAGCACTGAATGAAGCGGAACGTGCCTTTTTAGCCGTATCAGCCGCTAATTATGTAGTGCTGAAAAACGATTACCTTGCCGAAAGCTGATTCAGGCAGATGAAAATTGCAGCCTCTATATAAAGCTACATATATAGAGGCGTAACATCACAGTCGAACACTGCAGAAAATGCCGGCCTCAGGCTCCACCATGCAAGCGGATAATGCCGTCATCACCAATAGCACCTGCTTTTACTGCATCCTCTATTTGTTCTTCCCAGAAAAAGCAGTCTTCTTTTACCTGATACAGCCACGCATCCTGCTGCCAGCCTTCCGGCATCAAGATCAGCACCTGCAACCGAAGCCCGCCCTGCAATACAGTACAAGACACTGCCTGATGCATGGCTTCAAAGTGATAGTCATCATTAAAGATAAGCTGCTGATTCATGATTTTACCAGCACAGTCAATTTTTCCAGCACAGGCTCAAGCTCGGGTTTGACCCCACGCCAGATGGCAAAACTCTCAGCAGCTTGCGCCACCAGCATGCCTAAGCCATCGGCACACCGCTCTACACCTTGCTGCTGACACCAGCTTAAAAATGCCGTTGGTTCTTTGCCATACATCATGTCGTAAGCAAGTACGCAGTGTTGTAGATGTAAAGCACTTATATCCGGCCGCTGCTGAGTTAAACCCGACGAAGTTGCATTAATAACCAATGACCAGGGCTGGTGTGGAATATCGGTAAAACCGGAAGCTGTGACACGATTATCAAAAAGACCTGCGATAACCTGTGCTTTTTCTGCTGTGCGATTGGCAATATGAATATGCCCAACCCCGGCCGCCAGCAAAGGCCCGACGACGCCACGACTGGCACCGCCTGCTCCCAACAACAACAGCTTTGCCTCACCAAGCCGGATACCAAGCCGGGTTAAATCAGCCACTAAACCAAGACCATCGGTATTGTCACCACAAAGTTGACCCATGTTATCTATATATAGTGTATTCACAGCACCGGCCTGTTTTGCCCGTTCACTGAGTCTTGAAGCCAGCGCAAAAGCGACTTCTTTAAAAGGCACAGTGACATTCGCACCTCTTCCACCCGAAGTAACAAAAGCCTGCCAGCTGTCGGCAAAGCCGTCGACCGGTGCTAGAATGGCGTCGTAACTCAGCTGCTGCGCCGTTTGTTCGGCAAAACAGCGATGGATCAGGGGCGATTTTGAATGCCCTATCGGATTTCCAAATACAGCGTAACGGTCCACACTACCACCATGATTAAGTTGCTGAAAAAGATGTTTAAAACCGACGATAGCAAGAGCCACCCGACACCACAAGTCACGCCTTATCAATTGATTGGTGGTGAAGAAGCCACCCGTAAGCTGGCCAATCGTTTTTACGACATTATGGCAACAGCGCCGGAAGCTGCCGAGTTGTACGCCATTCACCCTTTGCCATTGGATGTGATACGGCAGAAATTTTTTGAATTTTTATCTGGCTGGTTAGGTGGCCCCTCTTTATTTGAAGAAAAATACGGCCACCCGCGTTTACGCGCCCGCCATATGCCATTCCCGGTCAGCCCACAGCTGCGGGAGCAGTGGATGTTTTGTATGAACAAAGCGCTGGAAGAAGTGGTGCAGGATAAAATGTTGCGGATGGGGCTCAGTGAAGCGCTGGGCCAGCTTGCCAGCCATATGATTAACCGCGATAGCTAAAGAACAACCACTCACTTCAACAGAAAGGGCCTTTTGGCCCCTTCTTTTTGTTGTTTGATGCGTTTGTTATTGCTGCTGTGGCAAAGCCCGCTGCAAAATCTGCTGTAAAAACAAACCAAACTGATGACCATGATGTGCCAGCATTTGCGGGAACATTGAAATGGACGTCATGCCAGGGAAAGTATTAATTTCGTTTAGTAAGATTTCGCCATCTTCGGTCAGGAAAAAATCCACCCGCGATAAATGCCGCAATTTCAGCTGCCGGAATGCTTTTAACGCCAGCTGTTGCATAGTCGCAATCTGAGTTTCTGTTAAACCGGCAGGTTCAAGGCTAGTGGTGGTGTGACTGGCGTTACTGTATTTCTCTTCATAAGAATAAAACCTGTCCTGCGGCACACAAATTTCGCCGGGACGGGTTGCTATCAGCTCGTCGCCATATTGATAAACCGCTATTTCCAGCTCGCGTGGTTTTAATGCTTTTTCAATCAGCACCTGTTCGGAATAACCAAAGGCGTCGTCAATGGCCTGCATTAACTCAGCTTCGGTACTGGCAGCGTAACAGCCGACTGAAGAGCCCTGACTGGCCGCCTTCACAAACACTTTGCCCCAATTGGCCAGCGCCTGTTTGGCTTGCTGCACGCTATCCGCAGAAGCTTCGGTTAAAAACAAATAAGGTGTATTTGGAATACCTACGGCCGACAACCACAACTTGGTGCTGATTTTGTTAAAACACAAAGTGCTGGCTTCCGGACCACAACCTAAATAAGGCAAACCGGCCAGTTCCAGCATCGATTGCAGATCACCGGTTTCCCCCGGGTATCCGTGAATACAAGGCACTACATAATCGACCAAAAGGGTTTTATCGCCCACCAGCAGCTGACGGTTTAAGCCTAAACTGCATTCAGTACCGTCAGCAGCTAACCAACGGTCTTTGTGCATCTCCACCCGGGTCACAACAACACCCGGCAAAGCGGTTAATTGTTGTTCGAGAAAATTGGCACTGCGAAGAGAAACTTCGTGTTCAGCACTGCCACCACCACACAACAACAATACATGGATATTTTTCATTTAATTTTTCCTGAGATACAACAAGCAGACGCTAAACAGACCCGCAAAACGGCTATCCGTTCAGACCCAGCCAATCTTGTGGTGTTAAATAACGTTGATACAACAGCGCTTCCGGCGAGCCCGCCTCCGGCTGATAACCATATTCCCAGCGTACTAAAGGTGGCATCGACATTAAAATAGATTCAGTGCGGCCACCACTTTGCAGCCCAAACAAAGTGCCGCGGTCAAATACCAGATTAAATTCAACATAACGGCCACGGCGGTACAGTTGGAACTGCCGCTCGTGCTCGCCATAAGGGGTGTTTTTGCGCGCTTTAACTATCGGAATATAAGCCTGGCAAAAACCTTCACCAACGCTTTGCATAAAGGCAAAACTGCGGGCAAAACCCCATTCGTTTAAATCATCAAAAAACAAACCGCCCACGCCGCGGGTTTCCTGCCGGTGTTTTAAATAAAAATATTCATCACACCACTTTTTATATGTTGCATACACTTCTGCACCAAAAGGGTCACAACAGTTTTTCGCGACCTGATGCCAGTGCACAACATCTTCTTCTACCGGATAAAAAGGCGTCAGATCAAAACCACCGCCAAACCACCAGACCGGCGCTTCACCTTCTTTTTCGGCAATAAAAAAGCGCACATTGGCATGACTGGTCGGCACATGCGGATTATTCGGGTGGATCACCAATGAAACACCCATAGCCTCAAAACCACGACCGGCCAGTTCAGGCCTGTGGGCCGTGGCAGAGCCCGGCATTTTATCGCCAAACACATGGGAAAAGTTGACACCGGCCTGTTCAAACACAGCACCATGAGTCAACACCCTGCTGCGGCCACCACCACCTTCTGCACGCTGCCAGCTGTCTTCAACAAATTGCGCTTTGCCATCGGCTGCGGTTAACTGTGCACAAATCTGGTCCTGTAGCGCCAGCAAAAAGGCTTTTACCTGTGCTTTATCAACCTGTTGCATTGCTGCTTGCATCAAATACTCCTGTTCTGCCGGCTCAGTTTAAACACACCGGCATCTGCTTTAGCCAGCGCGAAAAATATGGCCGGTCTGAATATCGCGAATTTCACTTGGGTTTAGCCGGCCACCAGTTGGGGCGTTAATAATCACCGCCAGTTGTGCACCTATCTGCGCTTTTACATCAGCTGCACTGCGGCACGCCGGTTGTCCCGATAAATTGGCACTGGTGGAAGTGATGGGTTTGCCATAAGCCTGGCATAACTGCTGCACCGTCGGGTGATCTGATACCCGCACAGCAATAGTACTGAATTGACCGGTTAACCAGTCACTCAAACCAGACCGTGCCGGCACCACCCAGGTGACAGGACCAGGCCAGCTCGCCAGCATCCGTTCTTTTTGCTCGGCATTAATAGCTGTTTCGTCGATATAAGGCTGTAACTGCGCATAATCTGCCGCTATTAAAATCAGCCCTTTGCTTTTTTCCCGTTGTTTAATTTGCAACAACAAGGCAATGGCCTGCTGATTATCCGGATCACAACCCACACCAAACACAGCTTCTGTTGGATAGCCAATTGTTTTGCCTTCAGCTAAGGCATTGACAGCATTTAATATTTCAGTCTGATTCATCGTCTTTTCTATCGTTAAGCAACGCAGTGAAGCGCACAAATGTTTTCCTGCCACCGGCCAGATGGCTATAATAGCCGCCTATTATGCCAGCAGCTGGCGGTTTTGAGGAAACAGCAATGAAAGTCGGTATCATTATGGGTTCAAAATCTGATTGGCCCACCATGAAAAATGCAGCAGACATGTTAGACAAATTTGGCATCAGTTATGAGACCACTGTTGTTTCTGCCCACAGAACCCCACATTTGCTGGCTGAATATGCCGGCAACGCCGCCAGCCGCGGTTTAAAAGTCATTATTGCCGGCGCCGGTGGTGCAGCGCACTTACCTGGCATGGCCGCCGCTTTTACCAGTTTGCCGGTACTGGGTGTGCCAGTGCAATCCAAAGCGCTGAAAGGTCTGGATTCACTGCTGTCTATTGTCCAGATGCCAAAAGGTGTTGCTGTAGGCACACTGGCCATTGGTGACGCTGGTGCTGCCAACGCCGGTTTATTAGCAGCACAAATTCTGGCTACTTCAGACGCCGGGTTAATGACAAAAATCGATGCTTTCCGGCAGGAACAAACCGACTCAGTGCTGAGCCAGCCCAACCCGGCTGAGGACGCATAATGAAAAAAGTTTTGGTGATGGGCGCAGGCCAGCTGGCCCGGATGATGGCTTTGGCCGGTGCTCCGCTGAATATTCAGGTGCTGGCTTATGATGTCAACACAGACACTGTGCTGCACCCTGTTACCCAACAAAAATTTGCGCTGACACTGGCTGAAGCAGTTGCTGACGCTGATGTGGTCAGTTCTGAATTTGAACACATTCCTTATCCTGTGCAGGACGTATGCGAAGCCAGCGGCAAGTTTTTCCCCAACAGCACGGCCATTAAAGCCGGAGGCGACCGTCGCCAGGAAAAACAGCTACTGGATGCAGCCGGTGTAGCCAATGCCGGTTATCGCATTGTCAGCACTGAAGCAGAGTTTCATACCGCTATTACCGCTTTAGGTTTGCCGCTGGTGCTGAAAAGCGCACTGGCCGGTTACGACGGCAAAGGCCAGTGGCGGTTAAAACAGGCAGAAGATGCAGCCGCGATTTGGGCGGATATCGCAGCTTTTATGGCCGGAGCAGACCACACTTTGCCGCAGGCGATAGTGGCAGAACAGTTTGTGCGGTTTGACCGTGAAGTGAGCTTAGTCGGTGCCCGCAACGCCAAAGGCGACACTGTGGTGTATCCGCTGACTGAAAATCACCATGTCAACGGCGTACTGGCAGTCTCGTTAGCCTTGCCGGGCCAGCAAGCATTGCAACAACAAGCAAAACAAATGTTTGATGCTGTTGCCGCCAAACTCGATTATGTTGGTGTGTTGGCGCTGGAATTTTTCCAGGTGGGCGACAAGCTGTTGGTGAACGAAATTGCGCCTCGTGTGCACAACTCTGGTCACTGGACCCAACAAGGCAGCGACACCTGCCAGTTTGAAAACCATCTGCGTGCCGTGTGTGGTTTGCCGCTCGGCAGCACTACTTTAGTGCGCCCTACCTTGATGGTAAATATTCTGGGTGAAGATGTGGTGGACCCTGCAGTACTGGCGCTGCCATCCTGCCATCTGCATTGGTACGGCAAAGGTAAAAGAGCTGGCCGCAAAATGGGCCATATTAATTTGTCGGGCGAAACCACGGCAGAACTGGCACAGCGTTTTCTGGCGCTGAGCAAGTTACTGCCAGAGCAGAGCTTCCCGGAAGTGGCCGATATGGCCGCTAAGTTGGCTGAAAGAGTGTAACTTTGCTTTTTCCACGCACAAAATCGCAAAAGGCCCATACAGGGCCTTTTTTATGTCGGGCTGTAATTCACCTGCGCTATTCTGCCTGCGGCAACTGGCATTTTTTGCTGGCACAAATCAGTTTAATACCTGCAGCGGTTGGTTTTTCCGCCAACAAAGCAAAACCACAATGGCGGCAGGTGCCGGCGGCAGGTTTGAGATTCAGCACAAAATCACAGGCGGGGTACCCATCACAACCATAAAAGGTTTTGCCGTATTTGCTGGTGCGCTCCAGTAACTTGCCTTTGTGACAAAGCGGGCAACTCACGTCAGCTACCTCAGGCGCTTTTTCATGCACAATAAAATGACAAGCCGGAAAGTTACTACAGCCAATAAACATACCATAACGGCCATTTTTCACTGCCAGTGGCGAACCACAGCTGGGGCATGGCGTGTCTGCCAGCAGCTTGACCACTGTGCTTTCATGCGGGTGTAAATTCTGGATATAACTGCAGGCCGGGTAATTGCTGCACCCTAAAAAGGGGCCGTGCTTGCCCGACTTCATCACCAGCTCGTGCTGGCATAAAGGGCAAGTTTGTTTGTGTTCAGGAATGGCAAATAATGGCGCTTCAGACATCAGTGACAACCGACTAACAGAATAAATGGATTATCGCATAGTTACAGGTGCTGCTGTAGACACAAATCAACGAGGCTGAAATTCACAAAACCGCGCTGCAGTTCAAGTTCAGCTCAGAGTTGCTTAGCGCTGGTTAGAAAAAAGGCCGCTAATGCAGCGGCCCTGTGGGTTCTTCAAAAATTAAGTCTTCCATCTGGGCATAAGCGGTTTCATGACCCGGTGCGTTAAACAACACCATCAATACCACCCATTTTAAATCTTCCAGATTGACTTCTTTACTGTCTAAATCCATCACCCGGTCTAATACCATTTCACGGGTAGGTAAGTCCAACACGTTAATTTGTTCAAGGAACAGCAGGAATCCGCGGCACTCCGCATCCAGCTTACGTTGCTCATCAGCAGTAAAAATACGCACTGCTGTTGAATTGGTTTTGGTTAAGTAAGGTTTGACATGGCTTTCCTGCAACTTGGAGAGATTTTCCAACCAGCGCAGGGCTTTAAAAATATCATCATCATGGAAACCAGCTTTGACCAGCTCGCGGGTCAGATCGGCCTGATTCACATAAATTTCTGATTCATTATGGATATAGTTTTCGAACAGGTAGACGAGGATATCAAACATAATCAGGCCCTCCTCACTCGAATGTAGCCACCAGGTACTACAGCCACCTCACCGGACAATTCCAGCTCCAGCAGCATAATGGTTACGTCAGCGACCGCCATGCCAGCGCGTGATGCAATAACATCTATTGCAGTCGCCTCATCTCCTACGTTAGCCAACAAGCTGTGTTCGAACAAGCCTTGCTGACAATTATTTTTACGTTTTGCGCCTTTCACTGGTTTTGCTGGCAGGAAAATCGCTAACTCTTCCATAATATCGGCCACTGAGCGGGTTAATTTAGCCCCCTGCAATATTAATTGATGGCAACCGGCTGCCAGCGGATTATAAATAGAGCCAGGCACGGCAAACACTTCTCTGCTGTATTCAGCCGCATAATTGGCGCTGATTAAAGAACCACTTTTTTCCGCCGCTTCCACCACCAGCGTGCCGAGACTCAGCCCAACCACAATGCGGTTTCTTAGGGGAAAAAACATTGTTCGCGGCGCTTCATCCGGCAGATATTCCGACACCAGGGCGCCACTTTCCCGCACTTGAGCGGTGAGTTTGGCATGTTGTTTTGGATAAATATGCGACAAGCCATTACCAAGCACAGCCACTGTACTGCCGTTCACCGACAGCGCGCCCTGATGAGCACAACCGTCAATGCCCCGGGCCAAACCACTGACAACCCCCAGCCCGGCACGGCAAAGCCCTGCAGCAAAATCAAAAGCAACCTGCCGGCCTGTGGGCGTTGGGTCCCGGCTGCCGACCATCGCCAGATTGGGTTTTACTAAGGCTTCAGGGTTGCCTTCGACAAAA
>JAYRUI010000086.1:0-2052 GCA_041919175.1 Rheinheimera sp.
ATTGGTTCACCTGCCCTGGCTGCATTAAGCCTGGCGGATCAAACTCTGCACTGCGCACAGCACCAAAATGCTCCGGCGTTTTCTGAATATCCTGCGCTAGCTTTTTTGCTAACCTGGCCCAGAAGATTTTGCGCTCATCTTCCAGGGAACCGTCATTCTGACGGAAATTGGCAATGGTTAACTGACCTTTGTCTTTGAGGTAAGGTGCCAGAATTTCGGTATACCAACCGCGGGCGGGCCAAATTTCCAGTACTGACATCTGCGGCTGAATACCAAAAAAAGTCAGGGTTTGTACCGGATGGCGGTATTGATCTCTGTGTTTGTTTTCAGCGCTGCGATACGGCGAATCAACCGCCGCTTGCAAGGCTGAACTGGCAGTAATGTCGGTGTTTTGCGCTGAAACTGCAAAGACAGTACAGCAAACTGCCAGACTTAAATACTTAACGCTGCTCTGAACCTTGTTGCGAATGCTCTGCATGACCTGACCCTTGTGCTGGTGTTTCACCTGTTGGAATTGTTGTTCTGATCCGGATCGCAGGGCCATAGCCCCAATACGGATAAGGTGCGCGCCACATTGGCCATGGGTCGACAACGTCAACTCTGGTTTCCTGCTGCTTTGGCCATAAATAAACTTTGGCCTCTTTTACGACCGGGTACACATACTGATATTGATCAACCATACCGGCTTCCGGCTGACTGAGGCTACCCAAAACTGTTACGGCTTTGCCTTGCTGATACACCATAGGGTCAACAAAACCCTGAATATATGCAACAAAACGTCCTTCTGTCTGATCGGCGACCAGCGGGCGACCTGACGAATTGGCCGGGAAATAAACCACTTCAAGACGGGTGTCATTGGCATTGTTTTGAACTTTGGCGATGACTCCACTCCAGCGGGCTGTACCTTGTTGTACGCCGCCCTGGGTCGCTGCCTGATAACTGATTAGGGTGGTGCCTTCACTCACCCGGACAGGTTCCGGATAACTGGCACAGCCGCCCAAAATTAAAGTGCTGGCAAACAAAACTGATAACAATTTCATACGTCGTTTTTTCCTCTCACAGACTACAAAGGCACAACAAACAACAATTTAGAGCCAGTTAAACTGAATTAGTTCAAGCTTATACAAAGCATTTGTCACCGAATGCAGATTCACAATAAGCGAGCTGTTGCGCTTGTGCAAGCAAGCAAACCAAGCTTTTTCAACAAATCATCAAACTGTCACCTGTCGCAGTTATGCTGCACTCAAACCTGCGTCTGTGCTTTGTGACTGTACTTTTTTCAGGAAGCCCTTAGAATCGCGTTTTGCATATTTAACTCAGCTGCATACCAGCCTGCCTCAGTCCTCATAGGTATTACAAATGATTAAAAAAATCGTCGTTTCTGCCCTGCTCAGCGCCATGCTGCCAGCTATCGCTCAGGCTGCCCCCAAAAACATTATTTATATGATTGGCGATGGCATGGGCCCGGCTTATCTGTCTGCTTACCGGTATTATCAGGACAATCCGGCAACCAAAAAAGTTGAAGCGACTATTTATGACGAACTTTGGGTGGGTGTTGCCACCACTTATCCGGACGACGACACTATTGTCACCGACTCAGCTGCCGGCGCAACGGCACTGGCCACCGAAACGAAAAGTTACAATGGCGCTATTTCGGTGAATCACAGCCATCAGCCGCTCACCACTTTATTGGAAATTGCCAAAGCACAGGGCAAACACACAGCCATTGTTTCAACCTCACAAATTAACCACGCCACGCCAGCCAGTTTTATGGCGCATAACAAAAGCCGGAAAAACTATAACGAAATCGCCGATGACTATGTCGACAACAAAGTAGGCGGCAAGCTGGTGGCCGATTTAATGTTTGGTGGCGGCACACAATATTTCATCCGTAAAGACCGCAATCTGGTGCAGGAATTTAAACAAGCTGGTTTTCAATACGCCGACAACTGGCAACAACTGCAGCAGCTGAACAAACTTCCGGCCATGGCCTTGCTGGCCCAGGTTGGTTTGCCAAGCGCACTGGATAACCCGGTAAAACAACCGCTGGCC
>JAYRUI010000086.1:2062-8694 GCA_041919175.1 Rheinheimera sp.
AACTCAGAGCAGGGTTTTGTGATGATGGTCGAAGGCAGTCAGATTGACTGGTGTGGTCATGCCAATGACATCGCCTGTGCTATGGCCGAAATGGACGATTTTGCCAAAGCCATTGCCGTTGCCAAAGCTTATGTTGACGCCCATCCGGACACGCTGTTGGTCATTACCGCAGATCACGAAACCGGTGGTTTATCTTTGGGCGCACAAGGCGATTATGCCTGGCATCGTGATGTGATTAAAAACGTAAAAAACACCGCACCGGAAATAGCCAAAGCACTGGTGCAGGCAGCTGACTCTGATGTGTCCAAAGTCTGGCTGGATAAAACAGCATTAAAACTGACCGACGCTGAAATGACGGCTTTAGTTCAGGCCCGCGACAGCGCAGCCAAAACTTTTGCCAAAATTGCCGGTAAGCAGCTGGACGATCAGCTGGAAAATGAAGCCGAGGCTTTGGATGCGCTGGCGAAAGTTGTGAAGCAGCATATTAATCATTATTCGCGTACCGGCTGGACCAGCGGCGCCCACACAGCCATTGATGTGCCAGTGCTGGCCTGGGGTAAAGAACGGGCTGCTTTTGCCGGCTTTCAGGACAATACCGATATCGCACACAAGCTGATCCAGTATGTAAAACCAGCCAAATAACAGGCCCTACAACAGCCTGTACTTTCATAGCAAAAGTAAAAAAGAAAAAGCCGCCCCTGAATTCAGGGGCGGCTTTTTTATAAGCGTGCTACAGGCTTTAAAACTATTAAATCCGCCATAAAGCCAGGCCAGGCCACTACGCCATATCATCTGCCTGAAAAACCCAGCTATCGATTTTCATCCCTGGCATTTAACGCCAACAGTTGTTTACGAAGCTTTGGTGCTGTGGTTTTTTCTGATAACCAGATATCAAAAAAAGTGTGACCAAAGGCTGGGTCCGTCGTACTCCCTAAGGATTCACCGTTAAAATAAAACTGCACTATGCCATCAGACCTCAATACGGCGGTGAGCTTGTCGCCTTTTTTCACGTCCCGCCATAAAGCGTTAAGCTCACCGGCCCAGATTTTATGGGCTTTTAATACAGCGCCCTGCTGAATTTTCCATTGCTCCAGCGTGGCGTCGATAAACTCCTGTTTCGTAATGTCACGGGCATAGGTCAGCTCCAGTTGCAGAGGGGCGCTTTGTTGGTAATCAACAAAACGGCCGTCAGGCGTTTGCAAACGGGCGTGGTATAGGTCCCACAGCCAATAGCTATAATTGCCTTCGCCGACAGTTTTAAAGTTGGCTGTTGTCGCATCCGGGCTATCAGCAAAGCTCCAGGGTGAAAACGACAGCAAAGCAGCCAATAAGCTAACTGCGCGCAGCTTTTGCAGCAAAATGGGTTTCATGTTGTTTGCTCCACAAATAACGAAAATGCACCGCCAGGGCCAGCAACAAAGCCCAACAAATGGCCAGTACCACAGATAACTCAAGCACCGGCTGATACAACAACTGGCCCCCCAATAAACTGCCGCCCCAATACGCCAGCGGCCCACCCACAGCGCCAAACAACGCCGCCAGCAAAGGATGCCGCAACAAATCTGCCAATACCTGTACCAGCATCAGCGAAAAACAAGCCCAGAGCATGCCCATCCACAAAGGTAAAAAACTGCTGCCGGTAAAATTTAACCAGCCGCTACTGATTAGCAATGAGTCCAGTGCCACACCGCTGATAGTCAGCACTACAACCGCAATACGGGCGCTCTGGTGCAACCTGAACATGGCAAAGCCCCAGTACAGCACCACCGGCACTATCAGCAAATATTGCCAATAAATCAGCGCCAGCCAGCAAAGTTTAAATGCAATAAAATGCAGGATTTTCATGTTTTTAAACCCGCAGCCACTTTTTGCCGGATGCCATAAGGCAGCAGATTCAGCAATTGCAGACTTAAACTGAGCCGTAATGGAAAACGACAGCGTAGTTTACCCGCGGCAATGGCCGTTCTGACTCTGGCGGCGGCATCAGATACCGGCAATAAAAACGGCATGGCAAAGTCGTTTTTGCGTGTCAGTGGTGTATCAACAAAACCAGGCTCTATCAGACTGACCTGAATACCCTGCCCTGTTAAATCCAGTCTTAAACTGTCGGTAAAATAACTCAGTGCAGCTTTACTGGCGCCGTAAGCCTCTGCTTTGGTAAAAGGAAACAACCAGGCCAGGCTACTGACAATCGCCAGCTGCGCGCGGCCTGAATTTGCAGAAGCTGAGTTTTTTAACAGCGGCAACCAGAACTTTACTGCCGCCACCACAGCAAAATAATTCACCGCAAAAGTACGGTCAAAAGCGCCCAAGTCAAAATTGTCAGCATCGACATATTCACAGCTACCGGCGTTTAAAATCAGCAGGTCGAGCGAGGGTAACAATTCAGCTATCTGTGTGGCGCTTTGTGCCAAAGCATTGTTATCGGTTAAATCCAACACCAGCGACTGAATAAAAGGCGACTGCTGACAGAGTTGTGCTAACCGCTCTTCAGACCGGGCAATAGCCAGCACCCGCCAGCCAGCTGCGGCATACTGCAAAGCCAGCTCGCGGCCAAGGCCAGAACTTGCGCCGGTAATTACACAACATTTTTGCATCTGCTGACCTTTATCTATCCAAATTAATAAACATGGGGAATGATACGGCGCAGATGCAAAAGCGGATTAGTCAAACCACAGCGGAATTCACGCAATAAGATCAAAGGCGAAAAGGGAGTTCAGGAGTTCAGGAGTTCAGGAGTTCAGGAGTTCAGGAGTTCAGGAGTTCAGGAGTTCAGGAGTTCAGGAGTTCAGGAGTTCAGGAGTTCAGCAAATATCAACCCGCGGCTCAGGCAAATAAATCCACACTAAACATTTGCTGGATTTCTTCGCGTTTTTGCTGATTGGCCAGGCTTTTATAAGCGTCCAGCGCGCGCTGATTCTGGCCTGACGGATTATCGTAACCGGTACGGTCGGCATTTTGGCGTGCATCGTCAAGCAAACTGATCACAGCAGCCGAACTTTTAACACCATTGCCCTGAGGAGATTCTGAAGTTTTGTCAGTAGCCGTTGAATTTGGCGCAATAGCCCTGGGTTGCCGGCCGGTAAAGACTTCGGCGACATTTGGGCTCTTGATGATATTTTGGCTGACTGCGACGCTCATAAGCCATCATTTTTTGCGGAAATTATCTGCATTATAACGGGAAAACTGCAGTTGCCAAGCCGGTGCTTTCACTTTTACTTATTTAGCTGCAAGCCTTGTCTTTATTGGCTTACAGCCAAACAAAAAGCGGCAAAAAATTGCCGCTTTTGCACCATTTTGGCGTTTTGCCGTGAACATCGATATAAAAGGCTTTTTATCAGCAAAAAACCTAACGGCTTTTAGTGAATGACTTTTATTTAACGGCTTTTAGTTAACGGCCTGGCAGTTTTTGCCAGGTCACTTCATCCCGCACATAAGTTGGCTCGGCAAGCTCAGGCGCCACAAAAAGCCCTTTGGTAAAAGCAGCCTGACTCAGCGCCAGCATATCTTGTGCAGAAGGAAACAAAATCTGTGGGCTGATTTGCACGGGCTGCCAGGCGGTTAAAGCTTCTGCATAAGTCTGAAAACCAGTGCCCACACCAAACACTGGTGCAGTGCCAGAAACTTGGGCAGCGTCAGAAACCTGTGCAGTGCCAAAGCTTGGTGGAATATCTGCGGCTGCCAGCTCCAGGGGTTTACGGGCAATTTCTGCGCCCAACAGCTGCATCTGGCCATCCGCGTCCAGCTGATAACAGCCCAGATACACTTCCGCCATCCGCGCGTCTATCGCCGCAACCACTTTATCGGCACCGTGCAACCGCTGTGCAGCCTGTGCCATAGCCGCTAAAGTGGATACGCCATACAGCGGTAACTCAGCGCCAAAAGCCAGCCCCTGAGCCACACCCACACCAATCCGCACACCGGTAAAACTGCCGGGGCCACGGCCAAATACAATACCGTCCAAATCTTTCAGGGCAACTCCGGCCTGACTTAACAACTGCTGCACCATAGGCAACACTCTTTTGCTGTGTTGCTGCGGGCACACTTCGTCCAGACTCAGAATCTCAGCGCCCAGTTGCAACGCAACAGAGCAGGCTTCGGTTGAGGTATCCAGCGCTAATAATTTCAATCTTGTTCTCCACTACTGTGAATATGTTCTAAAAATTCAATGGCCTGGCCCACGTCGCGGCTGCGTTTCATTGGCGGCAACGACTTAATAAAGACTTCACCATAAGGCCTTGTCACTAAACGGCTGTCACAAATGGCCAGTACACCACGGTCAGACACATCGCGTATCAGCCGCCCCACCCCTTGTTTTAAGGTGATCACCGCCTGGGGCAATTGCACCTGGGCAAAAGGGTCATGACCGCGCAGCCGGGCGTCTTCACTCCGCGCCTGCAATAAAGGCTCGTCAGGGGATGCAAAAGGCAATTTGTCGATAATGACACAACTTAAAGTGTCACCGCGCACATCCACGCCTTCCCAGAAACTGCCGGTGCCCAGCAGCACTGTGTGTTTGAGCTCCACAAACTGCTCCAGCAAAATACGTTTGCTGGTGCTGCCCTGCACTAATATCGGCAAATTGATATAGAGCGGCAGCTCTTTGGCCATCCACTGCAACATCCGGTGGCTGGTAAACAGGAAAAAACAGCGGCCGTCGTTGGCGTTAATCAGCTTCACCGCAAGTTCCAGCAAAGCTTTGTTAATACGCGGATCGGTCGGCTCCGGCAAATACCTTGGTACCAGCAGCATGGCCTGATTCGGATAATCAAATGGGCTGTCGAGCAGCATAGTTTGGGCATTTTGCAGCCCCATCTGATCGGTAAAATGGCCAAAACCTTCATCCACCGACAAAGTGGCCGAGGTAAAAATCCAGCTGCGTTTTTTACTTTCACCTTCGCGGGCAAACACCAGCTCGTTAAATTTGTCGGCGATACTCAGCGGCGTGTAATGCAAACTGATGGTGCGGGCCGTGGTTTCATACCAGAAACTCACGCCGGTGCGCTCCACATCCAATAGTTTTTCCAGCCTTGCTTTGGCGGTCGCCAGACGCTCATAGCAGCTATCCACCTGCTCAGAACGGCCCAGGCTCGCCTTGAGCACCAGATACAACATCTGCATGGCGTCCTGAATGCGGCTCATCGCCACTTGCATGTCAGGGCGCTGATAACAATCGCGCCAGTTGCCTTTTTGTGGATCGCCTGGCAACAACAAACGCCAGTCGCGTACCAAAGCTGCTAATTTATCTGCAGTTTTTGCCAGTTGTGGATGATCGCGTAACTGGGTTTTACAGGCCAATTCAATATCACGGCACAATTCGGCCAGCAATTTAGACGACACTGACTCACCAAAATATTCACTGGCGATATCCGGAATTTGGTGGGCTTCGTCAAAAATCACTACATCCATATTCGGCAGCAATTCACCAAAACCTGTGTCTTTCAGTGCCATATCGGCAAAAAACAAATGATGATTCACCACCACCAAATCGGCGTTCATGGCTTTTTTACGGGCTTTGAGTAAATAACAATCTTCAAAATCGGGGCAATCTTTGCCAAGGCAGTTGTCGCTGGTGCTGGTGACATAAGGTAAAGCTTTGGAGTCTTCGGCAATATAAGTCAGCTCGCCGATATCACCGCTTTGAGTTTCGCTGGACCACTTTTTAATCAGGCTTAAATCCTGAATGAGCAAATCATCTTTCACCGGCACATGCTGGTAATGCTGCGTCAGGCGGAATAAACATAAATAGTTGGCGCGGCCTTTTAATAAGGCGGTTTGCAAAGGCAAAGCCAGCGCGTTCAGTACTTTAGGTAAGTCGCGAAAATACAGCTGCTCCTGCAGGTTTTTGGTGCCGGTCGATAAAATCACTTTTTTACCGGCAAGCAAAGCCGGCACTAAATAAGCGTATGTTTTGCCAGTGCCTGTGCCCGCTTCCACCACCAGCGCCGAGCCTTGTTCAATACTTTGTGCCACCGCCATCGCCATTTGCTTTTGCGCGTCACGGGCTTTAAAACCGGCAATATTCTGCGCCAACACACCATTGTCGGCAAAAGCGGCGGCAACAGAGCTCACAGGCGCTGCTCCGCCAATAAGGCTGTGAAAAATAACTGGCAGGAGAAGATCAACAAGGCAGTCGCCTTTGGCAGACAAAAACAGGCGGCTATTATGCCGTTAGCGTGCAGGTGCTGCAAAGGCTAAGGTTTTATTTCTTTTATTGTGGATGATGGCAGCAGAGCAACCCGCTGCTACATGGCGGTAAACAACAGACTTTAAACAAGACAAAAACTGAATGAATGAGCGGCTTAAACGTAAATATCCAGATGACCGTCCGCATCGGCATGCTGATCTTGCTCCGGCGTCACAGCATGGCCTGTTGGCAATAAATGTAATTCGGTGTTTTCGGTAGGCACGCCAGCATGCTGCAAACCCTGTTCCTGCTCGCGGGCCTGTTCATGCTGCGAAGCCTGCTGTTGTTCTGGCTGGTGTTGTGACTGTTGTTGTGGTTCTTGCTGATGACGCCTCGGGTCGCGCATGCCAACTCTGTATTGTTGTTCAGTGGACGCTTCGCCGTGAATGCGCTGATATTTGCTGACAGGCAAAATCAGCCGGTTATTCGCATCCACCGTCGTCGT
>JAYRUI010000087.1:0-8688 GCA_041919175.1 Rheinheimera sp.
GAACCACATGATTATATCGCCGAGCTGTTTGATGCTATTGCGCGCTTTAATACCATTCTGCTGGACTTTGATCGTGACGTGTGGGGTTACATTGCGCTGGGCCACTTTAAACAACGCACTATCGCCGGCGAAATTGGCTCTTCCACCATGCCGCATAAAGTGAACCCAATCGACTTTGAAAACTCGGAAGGTAATCTTGGCCTTGCCAACGCTATTTTCCAGCATCTGGCCAGCAAACTACCAGTATCGCGCTGGCAGCGTGACTTAACCGACTCTACAGTGCTGCGTAACCTTGGCATTGGTTTTGGTTATACCTTAATTGCTTACCACGCTACCCTCAAAGGCATCAGCAAGCTGGAAGTCAGTGAGACCAACCTGTTGCAGGAACTGGATCAAAACTGGGAATTACTGGCAGAGCCGGTACAAACGGTAATGCGCCGTTATGGTGTGGAAAAACCATACGAAAAATTAAAAGAGCTGACACGTGGCAAACGTATTACGCCGGCTGATTTACATCTGTTTATTGATGGCTTGGACGTGCCTGAACATGCCAAAGCACAGATGAAACAATTTACACCGGACAACTATATTGGTGCAGCCATAGCTCTGGTCGATAGCCTGAACTAAGCTCAAACATCTTGTGAAGTCTGCGCTTTAGCGGCCCCGCCTAACAGCAATTGCAGCTTCAGCGCGCACTGGATGCAGTACTGAACAACAGCGGTCTGGCCTCAGGCCAATTTGCGAAAACACCGCCGGCTTGCCGGCGGTTTCTTTTCCTGACACAGGAATATGCTTATGTACACATTAAATCTGCACGACTTGAGCCTTGAGCGTTTTCTCGCTGAATTCTGGCAAAAAAAACCTTTGTTAATTAAAAACGGCTTTGCCAATTTTATCGATCCAATCAGTCCGGATGAGCTGGCAGGCCTTGCCGGTGAAGAAGAAATTGAGTCCCGTATTGTCAGTAATGCCGGTGGCAACTGGCAGCTGGAAACCGGCCCTTTTGAAGATTTCAGCCAATTTGGCGAAACCAACTGGACTTTATTGGTGCAGGCTGTCGACCACTGGCATCCGGAGTCGGCGCAACTGATTGAACCTTTTCGTTTTATTCCTAACTGGCGTATTGACGATTTAATGATTTCGTTTTCGACCCCGGGTGCTGGTGTCGGCCCGCATCTGGACCAATATGACGTGTTTATTATTCAGGGCATGGGGAAACGTCACTGGCGGGTTGGTATGCCGGACGCAAGCCTCACCCAGCATTGCCCGCACCCGCGTTTATTGCAGGTGAGCCCTTTTGTTGATTGTATTGATGTGATCACCGAGCCTGGTGACATTTTATATATCCCGCCTGGATGCCCGCACGATGGCATTTCAGTGGACGCCAGCCTGAGTTATTCAGTCGGATTTCGCGCCCCGGCACAAAAAGATTTAGTGACGGGCCTTGCTGACTACCTGATTGAAAATGAAATTAATGGTGTCCGTTATACCGATCCTGACCGCAAAGCAAGCAAAGCCGTTGGTGAAATCACCACTGCGGATCTAACAGACGTGCAGCAACTATTGCAACAAGTGGTGAATAACCCGGATTTACTGGCACGTTATTTCGGCAGTTATATCACCCATGCCAAACACGAGCTGGATGCCACTGAGCCCGACCCACATTATCAGGCCGACGAAATTGCCGAATATTTGCAGGAAGGTTCGGTACTGGCACGTTTAGGTGGTTTACGTTGTTGTTATATTCAGCCATCGCCGCAAGACGACATCCTTTTGTTTATCAACGGCCATACCATGACAGTGCCAGCTGCTGAATTGCAAACCGTCAAGCTGCTGTGTGAGCAAGTACAGCTGGATCAGGCATCAGCCGCTAGTTTTGCCGAAGATCCGGCCAAACTGCAATTAATGACCATGCTGATTAATCTGGGTTATTGGTACTTTGTTGAATAAGTACATTGAATAAATGCATGAAATAACCGGATGAAATTGCTGCTGTATTTTCTAGTCTGCCAGCAAGCATCAGCCCGGCAACAAGATGTAGAAATGCAAAAGCCACCTTCAAGGTGGCTTTTTGTTTATTGCCACAGCTGTCATTAAGCTGTCGACAATTTCAGCAAAACTGAGTTTAACCCCAGAGTTTTTCACTTTCAAACAGCTGGTATAACGAGTGGGCACGGTTTACTAACAGATTGGCATAATCAGCCGCTGTTTGATCGTTAATGCCGGCATCAATCAACTGCTGCGCTTTCATCTGCCAGCGAAACGAAAAAGCGCGTAACGCATCACGGGCACTTTCAGCGGCTTTGAATTCAAGATGATCGGTCGGCAATTCACCAGAAATAACCCAGTAGCTTTGTTTATCCAGTGCATTAATTTTCCATACAGCAACATAAGGCGGTAAATAACGTGAGTCCTGCACTGCAACACTGTCCATCACCACGCCTTTTTCCGCTAAATGCAAATTTGCTTTCTGAAACTGGCTGCGCACCCATTCATTCACCTGCGCTTCCGACCACTGTTCTGCTTGCTGCTCATTCTTTGATGTCATGCTTTTACTCTTCACTACAACTGAAAAATGCACTCTAAGTCAGGGCAATCATTTTGACAAGCAGCAAGATTAATTGTCGACAATCCGCTGGACAGACCAGATTTTATTTTTGTTGATTGATAGCGAAACCGAGGCTGAAGTGATACATTCCGCCGCGAAAAAACCGGTCCCCTGCCGGGCGTAAAAACCAAGTTTGCGCCTGCTGAAAACAACGGAGAATAAGACGTGGCAGTATTTAACCACCCAGAATTTGACAACCATGAACAAGTCGTGTTTTGCAGCGATAAAGCAACAGGCTTAAAAGCTATTATCGCCGTGCACAGCACCAAGCTCGGTCCAGCAGTTGGCGGTTGCCGGTTGTGGGATTATGTAGCGGACGAAGACGCTTTGGTCGACGTATTGCGTTTATCCCGCGGCATGACCTACAAAAACGCCATGGCAGGTTTGCCTCTTGGCGGCGGTAAGTCGGTGATTATCGGCAACGCTAAAACCATCAAATCAGAAGCTTTATTCCGCAAGTTTGGTCAGTTTGTGCACGGATTAAGCGGCAGTTATGTCAGTGCAGAAGATGTGAATATCACCACAGCTGACATTTCCATCGTCAATAAAGAAACACCTTATGTTGCAGGTCTGGAAGGAAAAAGTGGCAACCCAGCACCTTTTACCGCGCTCGGTACTTATCAGGGCTTAAAAGCTGCTGCCAAACATAAATTTGGCAATGATTCATTACAGGGTTTAACTGTCGCTGTGCAAGGCCTTGGCAGTGTTGGTTTTTACCTGTGTGAATATCTGCACAAAGAAGGCGCCAAACTGATTGTCACTGATATCAATCAGGATGCGGTTAGCCGTGCTGTTGCACTGTTCGATGCAACAGCTGTTGGCCTTGATGAAATTTACAGCCAACAATGTGATATTTATGCACCTTGTGCACTGGGCGCCACTGTGAATGACAATACGATTGATCAGTTTAAATGCAAAATTATTGCAGGTTGTGCTAACAACCAACTGAAAGAAGCCCGTCATGGTGAGCTGTTACGGCAAAAAGGCATTTTATATGCGCCGGATTATGTAATTAACGCCGGTGGTATTATTAACGTGTCTCTGGAAATGCGCCCTGAAGGTTACAGCAAAGAGGAATCTACCGCCAAAGTGATGGAGATTTACCATACCCTGTTGAATATCTTCCAGCGCGCTGACAACGAACATCAACCGACCAACGCTGTTGCCGATTTAATGGCGCAGGAAATTATTGCCCGCGGTCGCAAATAAACCTGGCATCTGCTGGCAGCCTGTTAAGCAACAACTGATAAAACCGCCGAAAGGCGGTTTTATATTTACGGCAGTTTAAAATACCTTTATTCTCGTTTTCCGCACAATTGCGCAAAACCACCAGTTATTTTTTCACAATTATTTTTCACGATTAACATGCAGTGCTATCTTTGAAACTGCTTTTGCGACTTTGATTATTTACTCAAGGATGACGTTTATGAACACTATCTCCAGGCTCGGTGCACTGAGCTTCGTTATTGCAACCTTTTTACTCCCCTCACTACAAGCATCTGAACTGGCAAAAAAATTTGGAAAAATGCCGCTGGTACAGGATGTTTCTATATCGCCTGATGGCCAGACACTGGCCGGTACTTTTACTATGGATGGTAAAGCTGTGGTGATGACGGCTCCTTTTGGCCAGCATGAAACCACGGCACTGGTGAGTTTAAAATCAAGTTCGGACCGGATTGAATCGGTTGACTGGGTTAACAATAACAGGCTGCTGATCAATGCCAGCCGTGCCAAATATATCGGCGGTCGATTTTATCGAATTCATACCATGTATGCCGTCAATGCAGATGGCTCTGAACTGCTGGAAATTCAGAATCAGTCTATGTATAAAAAAGCCGAAGACAGCAGAATAGTCGGTTTGCAAAGCACGCATCTGATGAACGATTTAGCCGAAGACAATGACCATGTGCTGGTGCGTGCATATGACGAACGTGACCGCGGTTATTCGGTATTTAAAGTGAATGTGTACAACAGCAAGTTCAGCAAAGTGGAAAGTGCCGCCAACGATCGTTCCGGTTTTGTTTCAGACCGCAAAGGCAATGTGTTGTTTTCTACCGTGCTCGATAAACACTTATTAAGTATTGAACTGAAAAAAGCGCCGGATCAACCATGGCAAAAATTAAAAACTATTGATTTAGGTGGAGATATCGATTTTAACCCTCTGGGTTTATCAGATGACGGCAAGTCTGTATTAGTGAACACTGATTATAAAAGTAACTTTAACCATCTGGCGTATTTTGACCTGACAACGGGAGAAATCAGCGCTCCTGTTTATCAGGTGGAAGGCCACGATATTACCAGCAGCATCAGAAAAGCCGGTAAGTTGATTGGTTATGGTTATACCAACGACTTTTATGAGCAAGTGTTTCTGGACCCTAAACAACGTCAATACAATGAACAAATTAAAGCACTGCTGCCAGACCGGCATTCTTATATCACCAGTTACAGCGATGATGGCCAGCGCGTGGTGATTTACAGTGTAAAAGACAATCAACCCGGTCGTTATCTGACCCTTGATTTTAATACCAAAAAAGCGTCACTTTGGTTTAGCCAATACCCGCATCTGGAAAAAATGGCGTTACCGGCGGTCAATAACATTCAGTTTAATAGTCGCGATGGCATGCAACTGCAGGGGTATTTAACAACGCCGCTGCAAAAAGACAAACCGGCTCCGGTGATATTGTTCCCGCATGGCGGCCCCATCGCGCGCGATGATAAAAATTTTGATCCCTTTGTACAGTTTTTTACTGCCATGGGTTATGCGGTATTACAGGTAAACTTCCGGGGCTCTGAAGGTTTTGGCAACGGCTATGAAACGGCTGGTTATCAACAGTGGGGCAAAAAAATGCAGGACGATCTGATGGATGCTTTAGATGCCGTCAGCGCCAACCCAGACATAGACACCAAACGCAGTTGTATGGTGGGCGCCAGTTATGGTGGTTATGCCACTATGGTGGCCTCTTTCCGTGACAGCGCGCGTTTTCAGTGTTTTGTTGCTATTTCAGGAATTTCAGATTTACCTGCTATGTTAAGGTCCGATGGCGCCTACAGTGATGCAGCCAAAGCTATACAACGTCGCACCGTTGGCGATTATGAACAAGATGAAAAAGCACTGGCCGCTGTTTCTGCGATTAATCACACCGATACCATCAAAAAACCGATGTTACTGATCCACGGTGTGAAAGACACCCGCGTGCCTTATAAACAATCGGAAGCACTGTATGATGCATTAAAAGCCAAAGGTGTGAAGGTAAGTTATCTGGAGCAAAAAGAAGGCACCCACCATTTTGATACCGAACAAGAGCGTACTGAAGCTTTTGCAGAAATGGAAACCTTCCTAAAACAACATCTGCCGCTTTAACAAGGCATTGCTGTAAAAGATAAAAAAAGCCACAAACAACTTTGTGGCTTTTTTGCATTTTACATTTTGCTAAGGTAAATCAATATGCTGGCTTGTTAATTCAGGCGGCAAGCCCTTACTTTATAAACTCGTCATTAGCTTTTCTATCAGCTGCAGCTGTTTCTTTATACCAGCTAACCCACCCTTTCGTCAGTGCATAAACATAATAACTGGACATCTCGGCCGTCAGTTTGGCAAATAAATCAAAATTCGATAGGTTCACTGTTAAATAGCAGGTGGTACCGCAGTTCACCGGTTTAAAGGTTGAGCTGGGAGCTGACAATACTGTTGCTTTAAACTGATACTGATTTGCCAGTTGTTTCACGCGAAATGCATGATAATCACTGCTGACAAACACCAGCGGAATTTGTTTATCCAGCCGGTTATTCAGCTGATAAAACTCATGGTAAGTGGTAGCACCACCATGAAAACAATCCAGGTTCACCGAAGTTGCCACTTGTTTACGCAGATAATCCAGATAAGGCTGACAATACAAGGTAGTGATATGCACAGTCACAGGCGCGTTGTTGTCAGGCAGTGCATCCGCAAGCTGATCAAGCCGGCTTTTAGCACATTCAGGTAATGAACTTGCCGTACCACCACAACCTAACACAACATAGTTACCTGCAAAGTCCGCGGCCACTTCACTGCTGCTGATATTGCTGTAATACCAGTGCCGCACCTGATTGCCAAGGTAACCGTTCCCAAAAGCATAAAACCACAACAGCAGCAGCAACAGACCTTTTTTACGGTAATACAAAGTGGCAATAACGAGCCCCCATAAAAACAAATTATGGGGGTATAAAAACGGCTCTATTAAGTCTTTCACTGCTTACTCCTGAAACTTCCGGCAGAACGCACCATGATGCCAGCTCACCGGATCCGACGCCAGCTTGAATAAAGCAAATCCGCCGAACTATTTTTTCTTAAACAACAGCTTGACGCCCGCTGATATCAGCGCAAGCTGTGATACTATCTGCCACAAAAATAGCAAGCAATCGGAGTGACGCTATGTTGCAAACAGTATCAGTAATTGGTCTGGGTTATATCGGCTTACCAACAGCGGCCATGTTGGCTTCCCGTAAACTCAGAGTGATAGGTGTTGATGTCAATCAACACGCAGTAGACACTATTAATCAGGGCAAAATTCACATTGTTGAGCCAGAACTCGACTTATTGGTGAATGCGGCGGTAACTGGTGGTTATTTGTCAGCACAAACCAAAGCTGCACCGGCAGACGCTTTTATGATTGCGGTGCCAACGCCATTTTTTGACGATTTATCGCCGGATTTGTCTTATGTTGAAGCAGCAGTCAAATCTATTGCGCCTGTGCTTGCCAAAGGTAACCTGGTGGTGCTGGAATCAACCAGCCCGGTTGGCACCACAGAACTTATCTGTAAATGGATCAAAGAAAGCCGCCCTGATTTAACTTTACCTACCGACTCCAGCACTCCGGATTTACATGTGGCTTATTGCCCTGAGCGTGTACTGCCAGGCAAAGTGGTGCATGAGTTAATTTCGAACGACCGTATTATTGGTGGTTTAAGCGCTGCTTGTTCGGCGAAGGCCAAAGCGCTGTACAACACTTTTGTGGCCGGTGAATTGCTGGTCACCGATGCGCGTACTGCGGAAATGTCTAAGCTGACTGAAAACGCCTTCCGTGATGTGAACATTGCGTTTGCCAATGAACTGTCGCTGATCTGTGACAAGTTAAACATCAATGTGTGGGAACTGATCCGCATGGCGAACCGCCACCCACGGGTAAATATCCTGACACCGGGTGCCGGTGTGGGTGGCCACTGTATCGCAGTAGATCCATGGTTTATTGTGCACTCAGCACCGGAACAGGCGAAAATTATCCGCACAGCCCGTGAAGTGAACGACTTTAAACCGGAATGGGTATTGCAAAAAATCCTGGCGACTGTTGCCAATCATTCGTTAAACAAACCTTCAGTGGCTTGTTTTGGTCTGGCGTTTAAGCCGGATATCGACGACTTACGTGAAAGCCCGGCTTTGCATATCACCAATAAACTGGCCGATAGCTACAACGGTAAAGTAATGGCCGTAGAACCAAATATTCATGGCACCAATAAACTACATGCCAATGCAGAGCTGGTAAGCCTGGAGCAAGGTTTAAGCGCCGATATTATTGTCATCCTGGTCAAACACAAAGCGTTCAGCAATGTTGATTTCACCGGCAAGACGGTCATTAACGTGGTGGGTGAATAACCCAATACGCTTGTTAACAGGCTGATTAAAAAAAAAGGAGCTGACAACCAGCTCCTTTTTTATTGCCTAAACCGACCGGCAGATACGGTTGCGAACACTATTTATTGGTCTGATTGCAGCGCTACAGCTGCCGCCTTTTTATCACGCCGGTAACACCGCCAGCACACCAGTTGTAGCAGTACCACAGCCGTTAGATTCGACAGCATAAAGACCCAGGCCGCGGTCACCGAATCCAGTTCATCGTTGATGAGCAGGTAAGCTAACGAGCTTAACAAAGCCACCAGCGTCACATTAGCCGCACGCCAGTCACTACGGCCTGTTGCCGTGATCCAAACCTCAAAATAGGTTTTAAATAACGTCAGCCACAAAGTGATCACCACCAACAAAGTCACCACATCAGTTTCCGGTGTTAACCGTTCGTTTAACAACCAGGGATATAACCAGGGATACA
>JAYRUI010000088.1:0-8675 GCA_041919175.1 Rheinheimera sp.
GGACCATGACAAACCGCGGCAATCTTTTTCTTTTGCTGCACCATCGCCTGCAGGAACTGCTGCGTGCCAGCATCCACCGGCAAATCAAACATGGCGCCATCACCTCCAACAATAAATACCGCCGCATACTGAGCGGCAAGTTCAGCGGTTGGCGCTAAGGTCTGTTTCAGTTGTTTGAGGGCTGGCGTCTGCTGCTTAAATTGCTGCATGTAGGGCAAATCGTCTTTGCGGTTGTGCACTGGTACGGCGCCGCCTTTGGGCGACAAGATATCCAGACTCAAACCATTTTGTTGTAGCACCAGATAAGCCTGGGCCAGCTCTTCCAGATCATAACTGATGGCTGGATCACCTTGCTTGCCATAACCCGAAATCAATAAGGCAACTTTAGGGTTGCTGGCAGGTTGCGTCGCAGGCGGTTGTGTTGCTTCGGCTCGCGCCATGAAGATGCCAACTATCAGGCCGAATATCATCAATGGTAACTTCATCTTCTACTCCTTGGTGTTGATTTAAGCTGAAGTTACCGAAGAGCTTGTCGTGCTTTTGTGAAGGGCTGTTTTTGCAGAGAGTTGCTGAAAAATGTTTTACGTCTTTTTCGGCAACCGCTCAGGCAAGGGTTGAACTTGCATCAAACCTGATGGTGATTTCGAATTTTTGCGCATCGTTGGCAAGCTGCAATTGCCAATGTTGTACCTCACAAATGCGCTGGATCAGGTTCAGCCCCTGGCCAATACCTTTACTAGCCGCAGTGCGCTGGCCACTTCGCAGTGGGTCGCTTGGTAACGGCAAGCGAAAGCAGTTGCTGATCTTTAACTGCGTAGCGCTCAGTTTAATGCCGACTTCGGGTTCTGACGCATACTGCACCAAATTGGTCAGCAGGTTTTGCAGCAACATCTGGCACAGGCTGGGATTAGCGACAACCCAGACCGCTTCGGCCAACTGTAAATCCAGCTGTAAGCGCTGGCCGGCAGCACTGTGATTTAAGGCGTAATGTTGAAGCAGGATTTGCTCCAGCAGCTCGGTCAGATTAAACCGCTGCTGCGGTACCGATTCGGCCCGTGCCAATGCCAATAAAGTTTCAGTGGTTTGTTCCAGCGTCAACACGGCTTGCGCAAAGGCCTGCAGCTCTGGCACAGATAGCGCTGCACCGTGATTGGCACCAGACAGCAGATTTTTCAGCACACTAAGCGGTGTGCGGATCTCATGGCTGATATCTTTGGTAAAGTGGCTTTCCCGCGCTAAGGCCTGCTGTAAAAACTGTTGATTGTCGGCAATCGCCTGCGCCAGAGTACCGATTTCATTGTTTGGAAACTGGCTGGCAAATCCGGGCGCCAGCACCGGTAAGGCCGGATCCTGTACCGCTGCGGCCAAGCGCAGCACCGGATCGGTGATCTGTCTGGCTAACAGCAGCGCCACCGGCAGCACGACCAGCAAACATAACAACAACAGTAACAGCAAAGCACTGGCTAACAGTGGCGATAACTCGCGGCTCACTTCAAAAGCACCGACATCCGCCAGTAACACATAAGGTTGCCCACCCAACTGCAGCACTTGCAAATGTACTGTTTTGCCATCCTCCAGCCGATATTCCACCCGCATCGGTTCACGCAGATAACTTTGATACAAAGTCTCGGGGAGTGCTTGCCAGCCTTGATACAAATGCATAAAGGCCGGTCTTGGCGGATTTACCATGCCGGATTGCTGATAATGTTGTTGCAGATACGCGGCTTCTTCGCTGACCAGCCGGTTAAAAATATTGTCTTCCACCACCCAGGCATACACCAGCACCAACAGGCTATAGCCCAGAGTCAACAGCAACACCAGGCCGGTAACGAGCTTTAACACCGCCACACGAATAGAATGAGCCGTGCGGATTGGCCTAATGTCCGGCATCAGGTAACTCCAGCCTGAAACCAATGCCATGCACAGTTTTGAGCAAAGCGCTGGCAAAAGGTTTGTCCAGTGCATTGCGCAAGGTGTAGATATGACTGCGCACTGCGTCACTTTCCGGTGCGTCATCGCCCCAGAGTTTGGCATTCAGTTGTCGTTTACTGACCGCATGTGGATAAGCTTCGGCCAGCAGTTGCAACAGGCTAAAATCAGTGGCAGATAAGTTGAGCGGAATCCCGCCGCGACTGGCCTGCCGCGATGCGCGGTCAATCATCAAATCCCCCAGCTGAAGTTTAGGGCTTTGATGCAACCGATGGCGACGACACAAAGCCAGCACCCGGAAATACACTTCTTCCAGCGCAAAAGGTTTGGTCAGGTAATCATCGGCGCCGACTTCAAAACCACTGATTTTATCCTGCAGGCTATCGCGGGCCGTCAGCATCAACACCGCCGGGTTATAAGCGCTTTGTTTGAATTGCTGACACAACACTAAACCATCCAGATCCGGTAAGGTTAAGTCGAGGATCACCAAATCAAACTGCTGCTGTTGCATCAGCAACTGCGCCAGCTGGCCGGTGGCTGCGTAATCGGTGACCAGACCCTTCGCCTGCAAAAAGTCCAGCAGCTGCGTCGCCAGCACAGCGTTGTCTTCCACCACTAAAATATGCAGTTTTTCGTTCATCGCCATTCTTTTTTTGAGATTGATAGCTCACTGAGCGGTTTGTTGTCGCTGTTCAATCAGTTGCAGGCTCTGTTGCAATTGAGGGTCGGCGTCATCGCCGCCCGGCATGGCCAACGCTGTGTCGTCGATACGGATATCCGGCTCAACACTGTGACGATGCGGTTTGCCATTAGGCCTGACCAAGATACGTGTTGCGACATAAGCCCGCAATTGCGAATGTGGCAGATTAAATAAATTCCCTTGCGCCGTCTGATTGGCAAAACCTTCAGTCGGACTACCGAGCAGCGTGGCAAATTGTTGATCCTGAGCGGCAGTGGCAAATACGATGGCGGCAGAATAAGTCCGTGGGCCAATCAACAGGTAACTTTTGCCGGCAAAACGCTTATCGACCGCAAAAGGTTGTTCCCATTCATGCCAGTCTTGTTGCAGCAGCGCACCGGATTGGCCTTTATAACCAAACCAACCGCTGTTATGAGGGTTAAGTTTTTCCCGAACCTGCGAAACCAACCGAAAGGGTTTATCACTGAGATAACGGCTTAAATAGCTGACGGTATCGGTATTGCCGCCGGTATTTTGCCGCAAATCAATCAACAAAGAATGCACCTGCTGTTGTTGCATAGTGACAAAACTTTGATCAAGAAAATCAGCAAATTCGTCTTCATCCAGGTCAAAAGTGTTGAGTTGCAATAAACCTACCCCAGGCCGGATTTGCTTGTACGCATATTCCTGCTGTTCTGCATCAACCATTTGCCAATCTTGCCCCCGCTGTAACTTCAGGCTCTGCTGGGGCTGCTGCATGGGTTTGAGTATTACTTCAAACTGATCCTTCCAGCCAAGCGACGCCCACAAACTCAGGCCAAAACGTGACACCAGCATTTCCTGGCGCAACGCTGCAGTTTCACCATTGCCATAGGCTTGTAATGTATCGAGTAACTGAGTAACGGGCACCTGGTTGATGCTCAGAATTTCACTACCGGCGCTGACCTGCAAACCGTCGGCTAACTGGTAGCTATGCTGCAGCAGCAAACTGCCATTTTCGGCCAGTTTGAGCTGCCAGGGGAAAAATAAATGGCCTTGCGACTGCAATTGCTGGTACTCAGGATAGGGCCACAGCAACAGGGTATGGCCATCATTAAACGTCTGATTAAACCGCGCAATCAAGGTGTAAAACTCAGTACGCAGCAGTGGTTTGTTAATCTGCTGCTTTAATAGCTCAGCCTGTTGTTGTATCTGCGCCAGATCGGCGTATTCGCTTAGCTCCGGATGCCAGGCAACGACAACCTCAAGCAAATGATCGATATCGGCGTGCATCTGTGCAACGCTGAGTGGTTGCTGCGGCAAAGCCGGATTTGCCAGCTCCGGGAATATTTGCAGATGAGATTGCGTACAAGCCCCCAGGCATAGCGCACAGAGGATGATGAGATATGTGGCGAATCTTTGTATTAACTTTTGCATAAATGCCTCCTTCAAAAACCTGAAGTTAATGCAAAGCTTGTCGTGGTTTTGTCGGGGTTTTTCTTTGGCTTGATGCTGTTGATTGGCTCAATGAACAAAGCGCACAGGCACAAGAGCCTGCTAAATAAAAAAGCCCGGCTATTATCGCCAGGCCCGTTTTTTTTATGCAGCAGTTAAAGTGGTGTCAAAATTGCCGCAAAACCACCACCAGCCACCATTGGAATATCCAGCGTGTCACCGGCTTTGACCACACGTTTTTCCAGTTTGTAGTCTTCAGCATGGCGGTCAGCATTAATACCGTCTTTGATCAGTTCCAGCTGATAAGAACCTTTGGGCAGGAAATCCAGTTTCACTGGTAAAGTACGGGGCTGGTCATTGGTCATGCCCGCCAGATACCAGTTATTGCCGTTTTGTCTTGCCATCAGCAGATATTCGCCGATATTGGCGTGCAGCACTTTAAAGTTGTCCCACACTGTTGGAATATTGCTGATAAAGGTTGGAATTTCAGGCTCGGCCAGATAGCTATTTGGCGTGTCGGCCAGCATTTGCAGCGGGCTTTCATAAAGCACAAACATTGCCAGCTGATGAGCGCGGGTGCCCAGGCTCATAGGGCGGGAAAACACCGCATTAAAGTCTTTGCGATGGGCGTTACGCATAGCGCCAGGGGTGTAATCCATTGGCCCGGCAATCATGCGGATAAAAGGCAAATGCAGGTTGTGCGCCGGGGTAATGGCATCCGACCATTTATGGTTTTCCAGCCCTTTGACACCTTCGCGTGTCAGCACGTTAGGGTAAGTGCGGTGAATACCGGCCGGTTTATAAGAACCGTGAAAATTCACCATCAGCTGATATTTGGCGGCCATAGCGGCGGCGCGCCAATAAAAATTCACCATGCTCTGGCTGTCGCTGTTCATAAAGTCGATTTTAAGGCCAGTGACGCCCCATTTTTTATACAACGCCATGGCCGCTTCCATGTTTTTATCCAGACCTGTCCAGGGCACCCACAGCTGCACGTCAACGCCTTGTTTTTTGGCATGGGCAATAATGGCTTGTACATCAATGGTGGGCAGCACTGTCAGCACATCGTTGTGAGTGGACCAGCCATCGTCAATCAGAATATTCTCAATGCCAAATTTGGCCGCAAAATCAGCATAATACTTGTAGGTTTCGGTATTAATGCCGGCTTTAAAATCCACCCCTTTAAAGTTGTTTTCGTTATACCAGTCCCAGGCGATTTGACCGGGTTTTATCCATTTGGGCGCACCAATACGGGAAGGTTCGGCCAATAAGTAACTGAGCTGAATATTCAGAAGCTCTGCGTCAGAGCGGGCCACACCAATAATGCGCCAGGGGTAATTACGGCTACGCGACACTGTGGCAACCCGGTTGGTAAACTCGCCGGTTTGTTCCAGGTTCTGTGGGTTTTGTTTGCGAAGGTCCAGATCTTTGGGATGTACACCATAAATGCTGCCATCGCCTTTGCCTTGTAACCACAGCCCCGGATAATCCTGTAAATCGGTTTCGGTCAGCAGTAAATTCACACCTTTGGCGACAAAAAGCGCCGGCAGGCTGCCCAGCTCATCACCATCAATATTTTTCGCGGGCAGTGGGGTAAAAGTGGGTTGGGTGGCGGTGCGGAAGTTTTTTTCAAAAGGGAAATAACTATAGGTGCCGGCGACAAAATTAAACTCGGCCTGTTCGTTTTTCAGTTCTGCTTTGTCAGCTTGTTTGCCTTCAAAACGATAAGCAACACCTTCATTAAATACCCGGAATTTCAGGCTGAAATTCTGTTTAAAATCAAGGTTCAATTCGTTGTAGTGGTTACGAATTTGCGCAGTGCGTACCTTCACTTCAGGGGTTAATGTTTCATCTACGGTTTTTTGTTGCTGTTTTTGCACTTCAGCGTTTTTGCCAAACAACATGCCATCCGCAAACTCAAGGCCAATGAGCGATGGTTTGATCAACACTTCACCATCAACTTTAAGCTGATACTGCAGCTGTTGTTGGTTGTCGATTGTTACTTCCAGCCGGCCGTCGGGCGACTTCAACACAAAAGTTTCGGCCGATAAGGCAAAAGGCAACAAGCTGGCAAGCAGCAATAAGGTTTTACGGCTGACAACGGCGGTTTTGCGCTGGCGTAATAAAGCGCCTGCTGCTGTGGTTTGGCACAATACAAACATAACGGGCTTTTCCTGAATAATAAAAAAACATTGAAGCAGCCAACTCTGCTCTGAAGCGCCTGTTTTTTAACCCGATCATTCCCGGAAAATAAGCATCAAACTGTCATCCGTTCATTGGCGTATTTTGCTTGAGATGCTGGCCTTGGCGGCGCGGCTGAGGCTGTGGCAAGTGCTTTTGGACAATAAGCCAAAAGCAACTAAGGTTGAGGTTGTCTGTTGCAGGCTCGCAGCGGATGCAGCAGTGTTCTGGTAACCGGCCATGGTTTGTTGCTAGTTTTGTGAGAGGTCTGTTGTTTGCGGTTGATCATCGTTGTCAAAGCTTTGTGCCGGCGCTTTGCTTGTGCTGCTGTCATTGATGGGTATCGGAGGCAAAAAATGACTTATCCAAGCTTAAAACCGGGCAGTAAAGGTAAAGATGTCAGTACCTTACAAACACTTCTTAATAAAGTTGGCGCTATGCTGAAAGTGGATGGCGATTATGGCCCGGGCACAACTGCGGCGATTCGTTATGCGCAGGAAGTTGCGAAACATAGCATTACCGGCCTTACCGATGTCCGGTTATGGGACTTTCTGGAAAGCCAGCCACACCCTTTTAGCAAACTCGACACCAATGGTGTGGCTTTTATTGCTTTGGAAGAAACCGGTGGTTTGGCGTATTACCAGAAAATCACCCGTTTCCCGCATTGGCCTGGTGGTCTTAGTGGCATTACGATTGGGGTGGGGTACGACTTGCGCTATAGCACTTTAGCCGCCTTTAACAACGATTGGGGGCCGTTTTTATCAGCCAGGGTTATGCAGGAACTTGCCAAAGATATCGGCAAGCAAGGCAGTAAACCAAGGGCGGATGCTTTAAAAGAAATGGGCATTGAAGTGCCGTTTTATGCCGCCTGGCAGGTATTTGTGCGTAAAACCCTGCCGGACTTTTATCAAAAAACACAGCAGGTTTACCCTTCACTTGCCAATCTGCCCAATTTTTGCCCTGCAATACTGGTGGGGCTGGTCTACAACAGAGGCCCGGCGCTTAGCGGCAAAAACAGAGAAGAAATGGCCAATATTCAGCAAATTCTGGCCGAAGCAGAACAAGCCAGAGTCCAAGGTAAACCCAAAGCGGAAGTAAACCGCTTATTGTTGCCGGTGGCGGATGAACTGTTGGAAATGAAAAAATACTGGCCTGTGACTTCAGGTTTAGTTAAAAGGCGGCAGCTGGAAGCCAATTTATGGCGGCAGAGTTTGGCATAAAACGCAAAAATCGCCGGTTAAAGAGGCAGTGCGGGCAAGCCGCGCTGCCTCTGTTGGCGGTTAAGTAAAGGCCGCTTCACCATCACCCGGAATGCCCCTCAGATAAAACCAATCAATCAGTCAGCTAGCCATGCTTTTTAGCATTCACTCAATTGCAGATGTTGTTGTAAATAGCGGATAAAAACGTTGATGCGGCCCGATAACGCTGTATTGCGATAATACACCGCATGAATATCTTCCCTTGGATGTGGGCTTTGAAGTTGCCCCGGCAAAACTTCTATTAATTCACCACTTTGGCGTAGGTCCAAAGTCATAAAATCGGACAGCAGCGCGATGCCGTGGCCCAGCCTGCACAGTTGCAACAAGGTTTCACCACTGCTGGCGGTGATGGCTGGCTCAATATGAATGGGGATTGGGAAGTGCCAGTGGTTGAGTTTGCCGGGTTCGCTAAAACCCAATAACTTGTGTTTTGCCAGCTCGCTGCTGTGTGCCGGTATGCCATATTGTTGCAAATAGCTTTTGCTTGCCAATAAGCGCAGCGGGCTCCTGCCAAGTTTGGTGGCATGTAAGTTGGAGTCCTGCAAAGTGCCGATCCGGATGGCAACATCGGTCCGTTTTTCAATCAAATCAATAAAGTTCTCACTGGAAATCAGCTCTAGCTTCACGCCTGGATACTGTTGCAAAAAGCCGCCAACCAGCCCGACTAACTGGTGCAAGATAAAAGGGCTGGCGGCGTCGACCCTTAACAAACCAACTGGGGTACCGCGACTGAGTTTAAGCTGCTCTTCAGCCAGCGCCAGTTGCTGCAAAGCCGGGCGCAGCCGATTGATAAAAAGCCGGCCTTCTTCGGTGGCTTCAACCCTGCGGGTGGTACGGTTAAATAAGGTCACCGCCAGTTCCTGCTCCAGCCGTTGTACGGCACGGCTCACTTTGGCAACAGGGCAGTCTAGTAAACGCGCTGCAGCGCTGAAGCTGCCGCTGTCGTACAAAGCCAGCAGCATTTCAAGATCAGCCGTTTGTGAGATTATTGTCATAAGTGAAAAAGTAATTTGCTGTTTATGCTGTTTTTCGAAATAGTAGCAAGGCTCATACTGCGCGGCAATTGTTCAATCAGGAGAATAAAATGCCACTTGCGTTATGGGCGCTTACTTTGAGTGCTTTTGCTATCGGAACCACCGAATTTGTCATCGTTGGGCTTATTCCAACTTTGGCGCAGGATTTGGGGGTAGATC
>JAYRUI010000089.1:0-8458 GCA_041919175.1 Rheinheimera sp.
AGACTTCAGCACAGTTCCAGACTTCCTTTAACGACTTTAGTGGTCAGGGTTATTTAACGGATGTAGTTGCCGGTATTGATGGTGAAGATGTGCATCGTTTTGCCGGACTCTGGAGTAAAAACTGACAGCAACATGGCTCAGGCGAAGTTTAAGCTTCGCCTGAGCATTTGCGTTTACGGGCATTACGCCTGTTGAACTTCGCTTCAAGGAACAGAAGATGAAAAACACCGTACTTATTGCCACTTTATTACTAACTTTTGCCAGTGGTTACCTGATTGCCAGTAGCCAGGCCGCTTCTTCACCTGTGTTACTGGAGGTGGCTGCGACAAAAGCGCCTTCTTGTCAGCCGCATCTGACTGCGCCGCAGCAAGAGCCGGTTGCAACAATAGCGCCGCGCGCAAATCAGGCAGGGGCAGCACAAAAATCGAGTTCGGACAACAACATGGCAGCTCAGCGAACAAAGGGCACTAACCCTGCAGAGCTAACGTTAAACGACTACAGCAATACCATTGCTGCGCAGTTACCTGCGGCAACCCGGTTATTGATCCGTGTTGATGACAACGAGTTTCAGCAACTGCTGGCCAACCATCAGCAACAACAAGCAGGTGACCTGGCAGCGCTTGAGTATCAGCGCGAACTGTCAGATTATTTAGCTGAGCAAAATAATCTGACAGTACTGGAGCTCGATTGCCGTGCCTATTTGTGTTTACTCGAACTGGATATTCATGATGAAGCTACATGGCCGCAGCTCTTTGCCGCGCTCAGCAGTCAAAGCTGGTGGCAGTCTGTGAGTTATCAAAGTGCCACTGAGGCAGGGGGCGCACGCCGGTTGTTGTTACAACAAAATATCGGCCAGGATTGGAATCAAACTGTGATGTTGCCTGATGATGGTGCTGTGCAATAACCACCTCAATACAATAATAAACTGATGAGCAGGAGTGGTGGTGATACCACAAAGTACCCAAAACGTGATTCATGACAGTGATTTTTACCTTGAAGCCGATGTGTTTTATTTTGTTGATGCTTTGCATGTAAAAACGCCTGAGTTACACCGGTTGATTTGCCGTGATGACAAAGAAATCACCGTCGTCACCAATGCCGCTGGTTTGCCGGATCTAACCATTAAAAGCCAGAATAAAGAGCAGTGGCGTTTGTTGGTGATTAACTGCGCCAACCCGTTTTATTGTGTTGGATTTTTGCAGAGTATCAGCAGCGCTATGACTGCGGCTGGCCTGGATATTTTATTGGTGTCCAGCTTTAGCCGTGACTATGTGTTTGTTGCTGCAGCTTATGTTGAACAGGCGATGCAGATTTTGCAGCAGATTGGATTTGTAAAGCGTCAGCACCAGAACAACGGCACAGACAGGCTGCTGAAATAGCGGCCAAACCGTGAAATACCTTGCATTCATGGCAAAAATCCGTACAATTCGGCGTCCCTGTGGTTTGACTGCAGGGATTTTTATTTCAATAAAACCTGAACGATTGATTTAGAGGACGGTATGGTAACTATTCGTTTACAACGTGGTGGCGCGAAAAAGCGTCCATTTTACCAAGTTGTGGTCGCAGACAGCCGTTTTGCTCGTGATGGCCGCTTTATTGAGCGCGTGGGTTTCTTTAACCCAATCGCCAGCGGTACTGAAGAGAAAGCGCGTATCGACCTGGACCGCGTAGACCACTGGGTAGCACAAGGTGCTTCTTTAAGTGATCGCGTGGCTTCACTGGTAAAAGCAGCTAAAAAAGCTTCTGCTTAATTAGCAAACTGGGTAGGAATTAACCTTGAACGGTAAAGATTTAGTTGTCTTAGGTAAGTTTGGTGCTGTTTACGGTATCAACGGGTGGCTAAAAGTAAACTCCTACACAGATATCCCGGAAGGGATTTTTGATTACACACCCTGGCAAATTCAATTACAGGGTAACTGGCGACCAGTGCAGATCAGCAGTTGGAAGCGTCACAGTAATGGCTTAATTGCCAAAATTGATGGCGTGAATGACCGTGATCAGGCGCAACTCTATGTCAATGCTGACATTGCAGTGACGCCCGCTGCGTTACCAAAGCTTGAAGACGGTGATTATTACTGGAAAGACCTGATGGGAATGAAAGTAATAACTGAAGCCGGCTACGACTTAGGTGAAGTAGTGGACATGATGGAAACAGGCTCAAACGACGTTATCGTAGTGAAGGCCAACCGGAATGATGCATTTGGTCAGAAAGAGCGTTTATTGCCGTTTTTAACTGATTCTGTCATTAAAGCGGTGGATACAACGCAAAGTCGGATCATTGTTGACTGGGATCCTGAATTTTAATGGCCGAACAGCCAAAATTGTGGTTTGGGGTTATTACCTTATTTCCGCAGATGTTCGATGCTGTGACAAAGTTCGGTGTGACCAGCCGGGCAGTCAAAAACGGGTTGATCGACGTACAGTGCTGGAATCCAAGGGATTTTACCTCGGATAAACATAACACTGTGGACGACAGACCTTTTGGCGGCGGTCCTGGTATGTTGATGATGGTGCAGCCTTTAACCGACGCGATTCGCGCCGCTAAAGCTGCTGCAGGTGGAGACGTTCACACGATTTACCTTTCGCCGCAAGGCCGGAAGTTAGATCAGGCAGGCGTTGCCAAACTTGCGACTTATTCGAAGCTGCTGTTAGTAGCTGGCCGTTACGAAGGTATTGATGAACGCGTAATAGAGTCGGAAATTGACGAAGAATGGTCAATCGGCGATTACGTGCTGAGTGGGGGCGAATTGCCTGCGATGACGCTGATTGATGCGGTATCGCGACTGGTACCAGGCGTACTGGGGCATGATTTATCCGCAGTTGAGGATTCGTTTGCCTCCGGACTGCTGGATTGTCCGCACTATACCAGACCAGAAGTGTTAGACGGCAAACAGGTTCCTGCTGTATTACTCAGCGGACACCATGAAAACATCAGACGCTGGCGTCTGAAGCAGTCTCTCGGGAGAACCTGGCTTCGGCGACCGGAATTGTTAAATGTCCTGGCTCTGACTAAGGAGCAACGCAAACTTCTGGAAGAGTTCCAATTGGAACACCAGGCGTTGCAGCAACGATAGTTTATCCAGGTAAAGTGAGATTGTTATGAGCAAAGTTAGCCAAAACATAATCAAAGAACTTGAAAACGAACAGCTGAAAACCGACGTTCCAGCTTTCGGCCCAGGTGATACTGTGGTAGTTCAGGTTAAAGTTAAAGAAGGCGATAAAACTCGTCTGCAGGCTTACGAAGGCGTTGTTATCGCCAAGCGTAACCGTGGTTTACACTCTTCTTTCACAGTTCGTAAAATTTCGAACGGTGAAGGTGTTGAGCGTGTATTCCAAACGCACAGCCCAATGATTGACAGCATCACGCTGAAACGTCGTGGTGCCGTACGCCGTGCCAAGCTTTACTATTTACGCGATCGTTCAGGTAAATCAGCGCGTATCCGCGAAAAGCTTAACTAAGCACTTGAAGGCTGCCTTATGGCAGCCTTTTTTTTGCCTGTGGCTCGATTCATTGCTCCTGGCGCAAGCCAGAATGCCATTCTGAATATAACGGTTATCACCTTTTTATTGTTAACCCAGTTCAATAGCTTGTGGCATAAACTCAAAAATTCCCTAATTTCTACAACAACTTAATCTTTTTCATCAGATCTTTTTTCTGCCGCAAAGCCGAACTACAATTGCAAAAGTTTTCCGCCAAAAGGATGTTGTTGTGCACTCAGCCAGTTTTATTGAAAAACGCCGTTTTATCGTCAAGCTTGGCAAAATGTTGCATAAGTTCGGCACGCCGGCATACCGGTTGGAAGTGCATTTGTTAAATGTGGCGGAGTTTTTGGGCATAGGTGCAGCTTTTGCTATTACGCCTACAGTACTTACTTTTGTGATTTGGCAGCCGGGTGAAGAAAACGAATACACCCATGTAGCGCGGGTCATGCCGGGCGAGCTGGATTTAGGTTCCTTGTCGCGCACCGATGAAATTGTGGATGCGGTATCTAACGGCAGCCTGAACCTGGAGCAGGCAACTGCACGGCTCAATGAAATTGCCGCTATGCCCAACCCTTATTCCCGTATTTTTACCTTTTTAGCTTTTGGTGCCGCCGGTGGGGCTTTTGCCATGCTGATGAAAGCCAGCTGGCATGACGTGTTCTGGGCAACCTTGCTGAGTTTTCTGGTGTATCTGTTTGTGCTCTGGGCGGAAAAAAGCCGGCGGGTCACCAATATGCTCGAACCCCTGGTGGCGATGGTGTCGGCTTTTGCTGCTACTGCTATTGCCGCTTATCTTGATGCCAGCATTCAGGTGCCGCTGGTGGTGTTGTCGGCCATTATTGTGTTTATTCCGGGCCTGGCGCTGACGCTTGGCCTGGCTGAGCTGGCGGCGCGTCATCTGGTGTCGGGCACTGCCCGTATTATGGACGCGGTGATGCTGCTGTTTAAGCTGTATTTTGGCGCTTTTTTAGGCATGGCATTAGGCCGCTTGTGTTTTGGCGAGGTGGTCTATCAGCCAATTACTGCGGTGCCGGCCTGGACGGCCTGGCTGGCGATAGCAACCTTGTGCGGCAGTCTGGTGGTGGTATTCAGAGCACGGAAAAAACATGCACTCTGGGGCATCGCATCCGGTTTTATTGCGTTTGGCGCCAGTCTGATTGGTGGTGCTTATTTAGGCTTGGCGCTCGGTGCTTTTGTGGGTGCTTTTGCGGTTGGGGTTTATGGCAATATTTTTACCCGGCTGATGAATGCGCCGGCCAGTATTGTTGCCTTGCAGGGCATGATAGTGCTGGTGCCAGGCAGTAAAACTTATATCGGCCTTAATTCTTTTATTTCAGGTGAGCAAATGGCGCCTGTGGAGCAATTGGGGCAACAAACCTTCCTGATTTTTATGTCGCTGGTGGCCGGTTATATTTTTGCCAATGTGGATTTGCCAACGAAAAAGAGTTTATAACAGGTGCTGACGCTGCTTTATCGTCAGTCATAAGATAAAGCAGCCGTTGGGTCGTTCAGAACTTCTCAGACCAGCCTTTGACAATGTGTTCAAATTCGCCGCTGCTTTTTAGTTGTTCCAATGCGGTTGTCAGTTGACTCACAACCGCAGCTTTGGTTTTCAGGCTACAGGCTAAATGAAAATCCAGCGGTAACTCCGGCAATTCCAGTTGTTTTTTCAGACTGTCAAGCGGCACGCCGGATTCCTGCGCCCGGTATTTCAGAATGGTTTCGTTGATGATGACCAAATCAATGTCTTTACGTCCTTGCAGTACGTTGAGCATGGATGCAACATTTTCTAATAAATATAACTCCTTACCTTCAACAAAACCCTTTTTCTGCAAATAGTGATGCGTGATATCGTCACGTGTCACCGCTGTTACATATTTCTTCGCATCATCCAGGGAGTTGAGATGAATATCATCGCGCCGTTGCAGTGAATAAATTGAAGTGATGTTGTAAGAAATGGCGCCTATCCAATGAAACAGTGGCGTGCGCTCTGCGCTTTTTGAAATCGAATAGATGCAAACATCAGGTTGGCGCAAGGCCAACTGATAAGCGCGGCTCCAGCTCATTACCTCGATTTGGTAAGGCACTTTGGCATTATCAAAGGTTCTGTGAATGATTTCGGTGGCAAAACCGCTGACATTTTGCCCATTAGCAATCTGGTAAGGCGGCAGATGTTCTGTCAACACCAGGATAGGGGCCTGGCTTGCCGGAGCTGCTGATCCCGGAATCCCCTGCAGGGCTAACAAAACCGCAATGAAAATTCGACCCGTCACAATCTTTATTACTCCGGCAAATCGACTGAATTTACTCTAACCATGTTCAGAGGCCGCTGCAAACTTTGTTGTGACTCTTTGCGGTCCTGGCAGGATTATTTTGTTATTCGCCAAATGGATAGCCATAGATGCGGCACTGATCTATCAGGGTAATACAGATAGTGTAATGAATTGTGTACAGTGTAATTCTGGTGGGCTGACCTCTGCAGGCCTTTATATGTATGGATTTTTTGGTTGACAATTTTTATTTCGATCCTTAGCATGCCTCTGTCGTAATTAAAAAAGTACATCGTGTTCATGTAAGTTTACACTTGTGTTCTCTTAGCCATCAGACAGTTGTACCAGCCCAAAGACTATTTCCGGAGAAAGAGCATGCGTAAAATTGTTGATGATGTGCGGATCACCGCTGAAAAACCGTTAAGCCCGCCGGCGGTGCTAAAAAAGGTGCTGCCGCTGCATGAAAAAGGCGCTTTGTTTGTACAACAAGCCAGAGCTGACATTGCCAATATTATTCACGGCACAGACCCACGTTTATTGGTGGTTGTTGGCCCTTGTTCTATTCATGACCCTGTGGCCGCTATTGATTACGCCCGCCGGTTAAAAACTTTGCAGCAACAATACAGCGATAGCTTGTACATTGTGATGCGGGTTTATTTTGAAAAACCACGTACCACTGTGGGTTGGAAAGGTTTTATCAACGATCCGCATCTGGATGACTCTTTTGATTTGGAAACCGGCTTAACCCGCGGTCGTGATTTGTTATTGCAACTGGTGGACATGGAATTACCAACAGCGACTGAAGCGCTTGATCCCATCAGCCCGCAGTATTTGTCAGATTTAATCGCCTGGGCTGCTGTTGGCGCACGCACCGTGGAGTCACAAACCCACAGGGAAATGGCCAGCGGTTTGTCGATGCCGGTAGGTTTTAAAAATGGTACTGACGGCAATTTAAATATTGCACTCAATGCGTTGCAATCGGCGGCCAGCCCACACACTTTTATTGGCATTAATCAAAAGGGCGAAGTGGCGCTGGTGCAAACGGCAGGCAACCCGGATGGCCATATTATTCTGCGTGGTGGTGCCAAGCCAAATTATGACGAAGCCAGCATTAATGCAGCTGTAGCTGCGCTTGCCAAGCTTCAGTTGCCACAAGCCATAGTGGTGGATTGCAGCCATGGCAACTCGAACAAAGACCATAACAGGCAAAGTCAGGTGGCCGAAGCTGTGGTGGCACAGCGTCAACTCGGCAACAAAGCTATTATTGGTTTGATGCTGGAATCCAATATTCATGCAGGGCGGCAGGACATTGTCGACGGCAAGGCTGAGCTTTATGGTGTGTCTGTAACAGACGCCTGTATCGACTGGCCAACCACAGCGCAATTACTGGCCGGTTTACATCTGCAAATGCAGCCTGTGGTGCAGGCTGCTTAAGAGGTTTTGATGGACAAGAATACGGACCCGATGGCTGCACTGGCGCCTTTGCGGGCGCAGATTGACGAGATTGACAGCCAACTGGTGCAGCTGTTGGCAGCGCGCGCCAAAGTAACGGCCGAAGTAGGCAGGGTTAAACAACAACATGCCTTACCACTGTATGTGCCACAGCGCGAGCTGGCCCTGTTAAAAGCAAGAAGGGCAGAAGCTGAACAAGCCGGCGTGTCCCCGGAGTTGGTGGAAGATGTGTTGCGCCGGGTGATGCGCGAATCTTATCAAACGCAGGAAACAGGTTTTGTCTGTTGCCGGCCCCAAGGTGGTAAAGTGCTGGTGGTGGGCGGCGCAGGTGCACTTGGCCAGCGTTTTGTCAGTTTGTTTCAGCGTTCAGGTTACCAGGTGCAGGTGCTGGAACATCACGACTGGGAGCGGGCTGCACAGTTGGTGCAAAACGCTTGTCTGGTGCTGCTGGCGGTGCCTATTCATGTCACGGCGCAGGTCATAGCGCAATTACCGCCCTTGCCAGCTGATTGTGTGCTGGCGGATATCACCAGTATTAAAGCCGCCCCTTTAGCCGCCATGCTGGCACATCACCAGGGACCCGTGCTTGGTTTACATCCGATGTTTGGCCCAGATATCAGCAATATAGTGAAACAGGTGGTGGTGGTTTGCCATGGCCGTCAGGCAGAGCATTATCAGTGGTTGCTGAAACAATTTAGTGTCTGGGGCGCTGTGCTGACGGAAAAGCAGGCGAAACAACATGATGATTTAATGCAGATGATCCAGGCCATGCGGCACTTTTCGTCGTTGGTGTATGGTGTGCATCTGGCGGAAGAGCAGGCGGATTTACAGCAGCTGCTGGAGCTGAGTTCACCGATTTACCGGCTGGAGCTGGCAATGGTAGGGCGTTTGTTTGCGCAAAATGCCGAGCTGTATGCCGATATTATGTTGTCGTCTGTTGCAGTGACCGGTTTATTGCAGCGGTACCAACACAGATTTAATCAGCTGTCGCATTTGCTGGCAGCGCGGGATAAAGCCGGTTTGATGGCCGAGTTTGCCAAAGGCCAGCAATTTTTTGGTGAGCTGGCGCCGCAGTTTTTGCAGGAAAGCCGGCGTTTATTACAAAAAGCTTCAGATGAGCGCAGTTAACAGCTGCGCTTTTACTTATTCAAAACCCTTCACTATTCACTGCATACGTATGGCAGCGCACAAAGTTTGTTGTCTGGCGGCAAAATATTAAATACTCAGGTTGATTTTTGAGCTGCCTGTGTTGG
>JAYRUI010000090.1:0-8457 GCA_041919175.1 Rheinheimera sp.
TGTTTTGGGTCTGCACCACAAAGGCAAACTTGTAGTTGGTAAAGACGCCGATTTGGTGCTTATTCACAAAGACGATTTGCATATTCACAGCGTTTTTGCCAAAGGCCGCACTATGGTGCAGCAACAAAAAGCTGTGGTCTTTGGTACCTTTGAAACAAAAGCCTGTTGATCCACTTTGCTTGTCAGTGCGTAAACAGAAGGAGTAGAATACCCGACTAATTTAATCGGGTATTCTGGTTTTTCAACCATGGCTCGAAAAAATGGATGAGTGTATTGCAAATTTTTCATAAGACAAATTTGTGAACTGGGGTAAAATGCAGCCCTTTTTAGCCATCCAGCGGTTAACCAGTTGCAGCTTTTATGCTTTACAACTGCGGATAAACCGGAGCTAACGCCTTTTTTTGCAATCGACGGATCTTGGAGAATTCATGCCGACAGCGATGCCAGATGTAGCCAATCACTCTTGTGCCACCACCGAAGGGGTACTGGACTGGGTTGGAATGAGCAATATTGAAGTGCCACTGATGCTGGCTATTGCCGGTGAAGCACCGCGTCAGGTCAGTGCCCATGTCGAAGCTTTTGTAAATTTAAAAGATCCAAAAGCCAAAGGCATTCACATGTCCAGGCTGTATCTGTTGCTGGACGATTTATCCCGTGAATCAACCTTAAGCCATGCCAGCCTGTGTGATTTGCTGGATGGTTTTATTACCAGTCATGAAGATTTAAGTAATCAGGCTTTTGTAAAGTTTGATTTTGATCTGCACCTGCGCCGCAAAGCTTTGATCACCGAAAAACAAGGCTGGAAAGCTTATCCGGTGACAGTGACAGGTCAGGTCGTTGATAAAGAGCTTTCAGTCGAGTTAGCGGTGAAAGTGCCTTATTCATCAACCTGCCCTTGTTCAGCAGCGCTGGCACGTCAGCTTATTCAGGAAGCTTTTGTGAAAAAGTTTGCTGGTCAGCAACAAATCAGCAGTGAATTAGTGGTGGATTGGCTGGGCACAACCCAGGGCATAGTGGCCACACCACACAGCCAGCGTTCTGTTGCCGAAATTAAAGTGAAACTGAATCACAAAGTGACAGAGTTCCCAATAGTTGCCTTAATTGACGCTATTGAAGATGCGTTAAAAACGCCGGTACAAGCCGCAGTTAAACGCGCCGATGAACAAGAGTTTGCCCGCTTAAACGGTCAGAACCTGATGTTCTGTGAAGACGCAGCCCGCCGTTTAAAACACGCGCTGAATCAGTTGTCTGAATTTGATGATTTCTGGTTAAGAGTGAATCACTACGAATCGCTGCATGCCCATGATGCAGTGGCTGTGACTGTCAAAGGACTGGAAGGCGGTTACCGCGCCTGAACGCTAAAAACTCAATGCGACTAATTCGCATAATTACCGCATAACATTTGTGGTAAATTCACCTGAAAAAGCTGCTTAGGCAGCTTTTTTTCTGCCTGAAAATGATAAAACGACAATAATTCGCCACAAAACTGTAATTAAATTACAGAACATCATCATTATGCTATGGCTACTGCAGCCCAACTTATTCATCTTTTATCCGTCTTTTTTCCACTGTTTTTTCGCCGCTTATTCGCCAAAAGTCAGCTTGCAATTCAACTAAAAAATCGGTATATCTAACGCAAGGTCTTTATGTATAGACGTCTAAACGACGCGCAGACCACGCTAGAGTAAAAACACTAACAACCCTTGACCCTTGAAAATAACCCCGTTATTTTCTTTCACACGTAAAAAAACTAAAAATTAGAATAACAATTCATTAATTAAACATATTTATACTGAAATCATTGACGATAGATGCAGGCAGAAAATAAGGGCCAAATACCCTTATTCTCAATGACAAGGGGTTGCTCCCCAGGTTGTGGTGAATAAAGATTGGCCCGGGTGGATACTTCGACAACTGAACAACATGCCATCAGCATACAAAACAATGCGATAGGCATCAGCGAAGGCGGTAACCACCCTCTGCATCCATAATGACCACAACATTTTGTCCGGGTCATTGTGGATGCAGGTAGGCGGCAACTGAACGAATTGCCATGAGCATATTGAACTATGTGATTGGCATGAGTGAAGGCGGCCAACACCCCTGCATCCGCAATGACGACGGGTATTTTGAATGCAGGACAGGTTGGAGGGTAAAGTCATGGGGTTGTATCACCACAGTCAAGCCAGAGAAAACTGTGGCTTTGGTTTGATTGCACATTTAGAGGGCACCGCCAGCCATCGCATCGTTCGTACCGCTATCAGTGGTCTGGATCGGATGCAGCATAGGGGCGGGATTTCAGCTGACGGCAAAACCGGTGACGGTTGTGGTTTGCTGATGCAAAAGCCAGACAGCTTTTTTCGTGCTATCGCCGAAGAAAATGGCTGGACCTTGGGTAAAAAATACGGTGTTGGTATTTTCTTTTTAAGCCAGGATCCGGTGAAAGCCGAATTTGCCAAACATATTGCCGAAACCGAAATTGCCCGAGAAACCTTAACTTTAGTCGGATGGCGTGATGTGCCGGTGGACCCTTCAGTGCTTGGTCCTATTGCACTGGCTTCAATGCCTAAAGTTGTGCAGGTGTTTGTCAGCGCCCAACCAGGTTGGGGTGACCATGATTTAGAACGCCGTTTATATATGGTGCGCCGCCGTATTGAAAAACAAATTCAGAACGACGATGACTTTTATATCCCGAGTTTTTCCAGTTTAGTGACGGTATTTAAAGGCCTGATGATGCCGGCCGATTTACCGGGTTATTATCTGGATTTAGCCGATATCCGCATGGAAACCGCAATTTGTGTGTTCCACCAGCGTTTTTCCACTAACACCATGCCACGTTGGGCTTTGGCGCAACCTTTCCGTTTCCTGGCGCACAATGGTGAAATTAATACCATCACCGGCAACCGCCAATGGGCCCGTGCCCGTCAGTACAAATTTGCCTCCCCTTTACTGCCGGATATTCAGAATGCCGCGCCTTTTGTTGGCCAAAAAGGTTCAGATTCCAGCTCACTCGACAATATGCTGGAGCTGTTTTTAGCAGGTGGCATGGATTTATTCCGCGCTATGCGTTTGCTGGTGCCGCCGGCATGGCAAGGCAATAAGGTGATGGATGATGACCTGAAAGCCTTTTACGAATTTAACTCCATGCATATGGAGCCGTGGGATGGCCCGGCCGGTATTGTATTAACCAACGGCCAACATGTGGCTTGTAATCTGGATCGCAACGGCCTGCGCCCTGCCCGCTTTGTGATTACCAAAGATAAATTATTAACGCTGGCTTCCGAAGTTGGCATCTGGGACTACACACCTGATGAAGTACAGGAAAAAGGCCGCGTGGGGCCGGGCGAGATGCTGGCAGTTGATACACAAACAGGAAAAATCTGGCGCTCCAACGAAATTGACGAAGACTTACGTGCCCGTCACCCGTACCGCCAATGGCTGACCCAAAACGTGCAGCGTTTAGTGCCTTACGAAAAGTTTGAAGTGGATTTGATTGGTAAAAGGGTTTTTACCGACGACGAAATGATGGTCTACCACAAGCTGTTTAACTACAGCTATGAAGAAATAGATCAGGTGATTACGGTGCTTGCCAAAGACGGTCAGGAAGCTGTCGGATCAATGGGCGATGACACGCCGATGGCGGTGTTGTCGCGTAAACCGCGCACTTTTTATGATTATTTCCGCCAGCAGTTTGCGCAGGTGACCAACCCGCCGATTGACCCGCTGCGTGAAGCGCACGTAATGTCGCTGGCCACCAGTATTGGCCGCGAGCACAACGTGTTTTCCGAAACCGCAGGTTATGCCCGCCGTATTCAGTTTGAATCGCCGGTGATGATGTATTCGGATTTAAAACAGTTAAAAACTGCCGATGACAAATACTACAAACATCAGATATTCAGCCTGAACTACAACCCGAGTGAAGAAACACTGGAGCAGGCGGTGCGCCGTGTGGCTCAGGAAGCCATTGTGGCGGTGCGCGAGCATAAAGTGGTGCTGGTTATTCTGACCGACCGGCGTATTGCCCCAGAGCTTATTCCTATTCCGGCTGCGATGGCGGTGGGTGCTGTGCACCATGCCTTAGTGGACGCCCAGCTGCGCTGTGATTCCAACATAGTGATAGAAACGGCGACAGCACGCGATCCACACCACTTTGCCGTGTTGGTTGGCCTTGGCGCTACCGGTATTTATCCGTTTTTGGCTTATGAAACAGTGGAACAGCTGTGTGAAAAAGGCTCGTTAAATATCACAGCCCGTGAAGCTGTCATTAATTACCGTAAAGGCATCAACAAAGGCCTTTATAAAATTATGTCGAAAATGGGCATTTCCACTGTGGCCAGTTACCGCTGCTCGAATTTATTTGAAGCTGTGGGTGTCAACCGCAATGTAATGAACCTTTGCTTCCCGGACGTGCCTTCACGTTTGGGCGGCGCCGACTTTGAAGATTTCCAGCAGGATGTACAACAACGCGCCAATATGGCCTGGTTGAAACGTAAGCCATTGGATCACGGTGGTTTACTGAAGTATGTACACGACGGTGAATACCACGCTTACAACCCGGACGTGGTGCAAAGCCTGCAAAAAGCAGTAAAAAGTGGTTTGTATGAAGATTACAAAGTGTATTCCGACTTTGTAAATCAGCGCCCTGTTGCCCATATCCGCGATTTATTGACAGTGAAAAGTGACCATGTCACGCCTATTTCGCTCGATGAAGTAGCGCCGGCCGAGCAGCTGTTTCCAAGATTTGACAGCGCCGCCATGTCGATTGGCGCTTTAAGCCCGGAAGCGCACGAAGCTTTGGCGATTGCGATGAACCGCCTCGGTGGCCGTTCCAACTCAGGTGAAGGTGGTGAAGATCCACGCCGTTTTGGCACTGAAAAAAACAGCAAAATTAAACAGGTGGCGTCCGGCCGTTTTGGCGTGACACCGCATTATTTAGTCAATGCAGAAGTCATTCAAATTAAAGTGGCTCAGGGTGCCAAGCCGGGTGAAGGCGGTCAGCTGCCAGGTGAAAAAGTCACAGCCGAAATAGCGCGGCTGCGGTATTCAGTGCCGGGCGTGACCCTCATTTCGCCACCGCCTCATCACGATATTTATTCGATTGAAGATTTATCCCAGCTGATTTTTGACTTAAAGCAGGTCAATCCACAGGCGCTGATTTCCGTAAAACTAGTGTCAGAGCCAGGTGTTGGCACTATTGCAACAGGTGTTGCCAAAGCTTACGCCGACCTTATTACCATTTCAGGTTATGACGGCGGCACTGGCGCCAGCCCACTCACATCTGTCAAATACGCAGGTAGCCCATGGGAGCTTGGCTTGGCCGAAGTGCATCAGGCCTTAGTAGAAAACGGCCTGCGCGACCGGGTGCGCCTGCAGGTAGACGGTGGTTTAAAAACCGGCCTGGACGTAGTGAAAGCCGCCATTTTAGGTGCTGAAAGTTTTGGTTTTGGCACAGGCCCTATGGTGGCGTTAGGTTGTAAATTCCTGCGAATTTGCCATTTAAATAACTGCGCCACAGGTGTGGCTACCCAGGACGCTACGCTTCGGCGCGACCACTTTAACGGTTTGCCGGAAATGGTGATGAACTACTTTAAGTTTTTAGCGCTGGAAGTACGGCAGCTGATGGCTGAATTAGGGGTAAAAGAAATCACCGACTTAATCGGCCGCACCGATTTGCTGGTACAGCGTGAAGGCCAGACCGCACGTCAGGTAAAACTGGATTTATCGCCTATTTTGCAGGCTTGTGGGGTCAAGTCCGACAAACCGCTGCACTGTATGCAAAACAACGATCCATTTGATTCAGGCCCGCTGAACCAACAAATGCTCAGCAAGTGTTTTGATATGGTTAAATTTAAAACCGGCGGCCGCTTAAGTTTGCCAATCCGCAATACCGACCGCTCTGTTGGCGCGGCTTTGTCAGGCTTAATTGCCCGTCATCACGGTAATCAGGGCATGGCAACAGAGCCTATTGAAGTGCAGTTTGTCGGCACTGCCGGCCAGAGTTTTGGCGTCTGGAATGCCGGTGGCCTGCATATGTCGTTGCAAGGTGATGCCAACGATTATGTCGGCAAAGGCATGACAGGCGGCCAACTGGCTATTTACCCGCCCAAAGGCGTCAGCTTTGCCCGCGACAACGCAACTATTGTGGGTAACACCTGTTTATATGGCGCGACCGGCGGCCGGTTCTATGCAGCAGGTCGTGCCGGTGAGCGTTTTGCCGTGCGTAACTCAGGCGCTATTGCGGTGATTGAAGGCACAGGCGATAACTGCTGTGAATATATGACAGGTGGTGTGGTAGTGGTGCTTGGGCAAACCGGTGTGAATTTTGGTGCCGGTATGACAGGTGGTTTTGCTTATTTATTTGATGAACATCAGGATTTAGCCCTTAGGGTCAACCCTGAACTGGTGGAATGTTTAGATGTCAGCACGCCAATTTTACAAGAGCATTTGCGTAGCCTCATTCATCAACATTTTGAAGCTACAGGCTCAGAGCGCGCGCACAAAATTTTGTCGTCGTTCCAGAGCTGTTTAACCCAGTTTAAGTTGATTAAACCAAAAACCAGTGACGTGAATACGTTATTAGGTCACCGCGCTCGCTCTTCAGCCGAGCTGCGGGTTCAGGCGATGTAAGGGTGGAGAATTAACCATGGCACAGAATGTTTATCAGTTTATTGATGTAAAAAGGGTCGATCCGCCGAAAAAGTCGCATGAAGACCGCACCATCAAATTTGTCGAAATTTATCAGCCGATGACCGACACCCAGGCGGCAGGTCAAGCCGATCGCTGCCTCGATTGTGGTAACCCCTATTGTGAATGGAAGTGCCCGGTGCATAACTATATTCCGCAGTGGTTAAAACTCGCCAACGACGGCAAGATTATTGAAGCGGCGGAATTATCGCATAAAACCAATAGCTTACCTGAAGTCTGTGGCCGGGTTTGCCCACAAGACCGGCTTTGTGAAGGCGCCTGTACCCTGAACGAAGGTTTTGGTGCTGTCACTATTGGTTCTATTGAAAAATACATCACCGACAAAGCCTTTGAAATGGGTTGGCGGCCAGACTTATCGGCCGTGGTAAAAACCGATAAAAAAGTCGCAGTGATTGGCGCAGGCCCGGCAGGTTTGGCTTGTGCCGACGTGCTGGTGCGTAACGGCGTCACCCCTGTTGTATTTGATAAATATCCGGAAATTGGTGGTTTGCTGACCTTTGGTATTCCGCCTTTTAAACTGGAAAAAGGTGTGATGCAGCTACGCCGTGAAATTTTCAGCGCTATGGGCATCGAGTTTCGCTTAAACACCACAGTGGGTGTGGATGTGAGTTTTGACAGCCTGCTGGAAGAATACGACGCGGTGTTTTTAGCCCTTGGCACTTATACGCCAATGGCCGGCGGTTTAGTCAATGAACAGGCCCCTGGCGTTTATGAAGCATTGCCTTATTTAATTGGTAATATCAATAACTTAATGGGCTGGCAAACCGAACATCAATTTGTTGATCTGAAAGGCAAAAACGTGGTGGTGCTCGGTGGTGGTGATACCGCCATGGACTGTGTACGTACCGCCATTCGTCAGGGCGCCAGCAAAGTGATTTGTGCTTACCGTCGTGACGAAGCCAATATGCCGGGTTCACGTAAAGAAGTGCAAAACGCCCGCGAAGAAGGGGTTGAATTTATGTTTAACCTGCAGCCTTTGGGTATTGAAGTGAATAACGAAGGCCGCGCCTGTGGCGTGAAAGTGGTGTCCACTGCCCTTGGTGCACCGGATGCGAAAGGCCGCCGCTCTGCCGAAGTGGTGCCTGGCTCGGAACAAGTGCTGGCAGCTGATGCTGTGGTGATTGCCTTTGGTTTTCAGCCAAGCCCGCCAAAATGGTTGCAGGACAAAGGCATTGAACTCGACAGCAAAGGCCGGGTGATTGCCAGTGAAAACAGCCTGTTTCCACTGCAAACTAATCAGGACAAGATTTTTGCCGGTGGTGATATGGTCCGTGGCTCCGACTTAGTGGTAACCGCCATAGCCCAGGGCCGCAAAGCTGCCGAAGGCATGTTGGATTTTCTGGCGGTGTGATCACAACATCTGTAGCACTGCTGTTCGCGGTCTCACAAAAGCGATGTTTGCTGTGAACTGATGATCCGGGCCCTGGCCCGGATTTTTTATGGTGAGTGTAAAACCAGCTTATCTGGCGGTGGTCTTTTACAACGGTGCCAAACCTCATCACAATTCGTCATCACAATGCGGTGTGTAATTGCCCTTATTGATGTGCTGGCGAAGGCTCAATCGCCGCTGGTGTTAAAGCAATCTGCTGGCAAAACTTAGCTAAATTATGCGCAGTGAGACCGGAGGGTAAGTTACGCATCTTGCTAAGACTCAACTGGCGACGCAGCTCAGGCGCACTGTCCATCAGTGTCAGTACCCAGGGCACAAAAAATGAAACCCGGCTATACACATCAACAGAACCATAAAAACCG
>JAYRUI010000091.1:0-8407 GCA_041919175.1 Rheinheimera sp.
GATCCTTTCACTCGATTTAGGTTTACAGCTGAAAGCCCAGCAGGCTCTTGGCGAAAACCGCGGTTCAGTGGTGGTGCTGGACCCAAGAGATGGCGCTGTTTTAGCTTTTTACAGCAACCCAAGTTACAACCCAAACCTGTTTGTGCACGGTATCAGCGGAAAAAATTACCGTTTGTTATTAAATTCCCCCGACAAGCCATTAGTAAACCGCATCACTCAGGGTTTGTTTCCGCCTGCCTCTACCATTAAACCTTTGTTAGGCGTTGCGGGCCTTGAATATGGCACTGTCACCGAACAAACCAGAGTTCCGGATCCAGGTTTTTATCGTTTACCTAATGTCAGCCGGCAATGGCGGGATCACTCTAAGTACGGCCATGGTTATGTGGATATTTACACGGGCATTATTAAAAGCTGCGACACCTATTTTTACGATCTGGCTTATAAACTCGGCATCGACAAAATTGCCGACTTTATGACCAAAGCAGGCTTTGGCCGCCCCAGTGGCATAGACGTGCACGAAGAAAACGAAGGCAATATGCCAACGCGCGAATGGAAAAAAATTAAACACAAACAAAACTGGGGCCCTGGGGACACCATTAACATTGGGATAGGTCAGGGGTATTGGCAGGCCACGCCATTGCAAATGGCACTGACCACCGCAACTTTAATTAATAGCGGAGGCCGCGTAACACCAAGGCTTGCGCGAAACTTTCATAATCAGCAGCAAGACCAGAACCTGCTGCTGCCAATAGAGCAAGCCATCGAAGTGATCAACCCGAACAACTGGGCCATTTCGCGGGAAGCTATGCGCCGCACCGCACAACAGGAAGGCGGCACAGCGCGGGGCGCGTTTTTAGGCGCAACCTACGACCCGGCAGGTAAAACCGGTACCCAGCAGGTTATTAACATCGCTGCAGGGCAAAAATACAATGCCAACGCCATTCATGAACGTCATCGCGACAACGCCATGTTTGTCGGCTATGCGCCCCATCAGAACCCAGAAATAGTGGTGGCAGTGGTGGTAGAAAACGCAGGTGGCGGCGGCACCAACGCAGCACCTGTGGCCAGGCAAATGATGGATCACTATTTTACGCCTGACGCCGAAAAACCGCCGCTACCAACCCTTGCTGAAGTTGCACTGATGCAAGAACAACGTGCGGCACAAATGCTGGTTCGTGAAGCGCGTTATGCCGAAGAAAAAGCAGCGGAAGAGCAGCGTAAAGAAAAACTGAAACAGCAAAAAGAGAAGCAGCCGGAAACCGCAGCGCCAGCTCCTGCTCCAGCGCCAACCCAGCCAAACGTTGAAACACCGGCAACAACAGCAGAGGACAACGGCATCGATGACTGAACGCGAAAACCAATCCTGGCTGATGCGCTGGCATATTGACGGCCCTTTGCTGACCGCTTTAATACTGCTGATTGTGCTTGGGTTATTTACCTTATACAGCGCGGACGGCCACGATTTGGCCAAAGTCGAAGGCCAGGCTCTCAAAGTTACCTTTGCACTGGGCATTATGCTGGTACTGGCGCACATCAATCCACAAAGCTACCGGCGCTGGTCTTTCCCATTGTATGTATGTGGTTTGTTTTTCTTGTTAATAGTGGAGTTTTTTGGCTACACCGCCAAAGGCTCAACCCGCTGGATAGATTTAGGCTTTACCAAGTTTCAGCCCTCAGAAATGATGAAGCTGGTGGTGCCTATGGCTGTGGCCTGGTATATGGCAAAACATGCGATGCCGCCGCGCTATCGTGATGTTTTAGTTGGCTTTTTAATTTGTGCCGCAGCAACTTTACTGATTGCCAAACAACCCGACCTTGGCACCTCTATTTTAATTGCCATGTCCGGTGTTTTTGTGTTGTTTTTAAGTGGCATGAGCTGGCGCATTATTGGTTTGGTGGCGGCATTGCTGGCCGCATTTTTACCCGTTTTATGGCACTTTTTAATGTACGACTATCAAAAACGCCGCGTACTCACCTTGTTTGATCCCGAGCGTGACCCGTTAGGCGCAGGTTATCAAACCATTCAATCCATGATTGCTATAGGCTCCGGTGGTTTTGAAGGTAAAGGCTGGATGCAGGGAACACAATCGCAACTGGAGTTCTTGCCGGAGCGCCATACCGACTTTATTTTTGCTGTGTTTGCCGAAGAAATGGGCCTGATGGGCGTTTGTGGTTTGTTGTTGCTGTATCTGTTTATTATTGGTCGTGGTCTCGTCATCGCTACCCGCGCTCAGGACAACTACAGCCGTTTTCTGGCTGGCAGCATTACCCTGACATTTTTTGTCTATGTTTTTGTTAACATCGGCATGGTATCTGGTATCCTGCCGGTCGTTGGTGTTCCGCTGCCGCTGGTCAGTTTTGGCGGAACTTCTTTCGTGACTTTGCTGGCCGGTTTTGGCATTCTGATGTCGGTCAGCACTCACAAACGGATGTTAGCGAAACAATAATGAAAACTTTTCCCCGCTTTTTATCGCCTCTGCGTCAGAATTTATTGTTGTGTTCTTTATCTGCTCTGTTGCTTGCTGCTTGTTCCAGTGCACCGGAGCGATCCTCTTCAGGTCAAACGACTGCGGGGGGTTATCCTGATCCGAACGCCGGGCGTTATTCCCAATCAAAAGACAGCATTCCACTGCGGTTGCCCACCGAAGAGGAAATGATTGACCCAGAGCCTGTGGTAGAACCCTTAAGCCGCGGTGGTAACAAAGCCTACAATATTTATGGTGTGGATTATTATCCAAAAACCACCATCACCGAACACAGCGAAACCGGCACAGCATCCTGGTATGGCAGCAAATTCCATGGCCATTTAACCTCAAACGGCGAAACCTACGATGTGTTTTCTATGACAGCGGCGCATAAAACCCTGCCATTACCTTCTTATGTGCGGGTGACCAACCTGGACAACTACCGCAGCGCTATAGTGCGGGTGAACGACCGGGGCCCATTCCATGAAGGCCGTGTGATTGATTTGTCCTATTCTGCCGCTTACAAACTGGGTATTTTCCAAACCGGCACCGGCCGGGTGAAAGTAGAACTGGTGGCCTCCCCCGCCATGGAAAACCAAAATAGTTTTGCCACGCCGATAGCACAAGAGCAGACTATCCCTTATGAACCTGTAACACCTGTTGAGCGCAGTGCTTCACAAAATACCGTCAACAGACCGGTGCAGTTTGAAGAAACGACCATAGCTTCAACAAGCCCCGTCAGCACTGGCAATACGGTCAGCAGTGGTAATAGCGTGAGCTCAACACAAGCCGCTGGCAAGAATGGCTGCTTTATTCAGCTGATTGCCAGCAGTGACCCGGCAAAAGTGCAGCGCCTCGGGAACGAATTACAACAACAATGGTCTGTACCCACAACCATTGAAAATGCCAACGGCATTTACAAGTTACTGGCAGGTCCGTTACAGGGCTCAGCTCAGGCAGCCGACTGGCTGGACAAATTACGTGCCGGCGCTTACCCGGACGCTTATGTCACCAATAAAAAATTATGTGGTTAACCTTCAAGTTTTGTTAACCGTGCTTTTGCAGTTCACTAATAAGAAAGAGCCTTATGAATCACCGCCTTAAAAACCAGTCTCGTCGAATTTTTTTAGCCACCAGTTTTAGCTGTCTGAGTTTCTTCGCTCAAAGCCAAACGGCCGCTGATATGCAGCTGACACCACAGGCACCACAAGTGAATGCCAAAGGTTATATTCTGATTGATTACCACACTGGGAAAGTGCTGGCCGAAGGCAACGCCGACGAATTATTGGCTCCTGCCAGCCTGACCAAAATGATGACCAGTTACGTGGTTGGTACTGAAATTAAAAACGGCAATATTAAACCTGCTGATCAGGTCACCATCAGTGAAAACGCCTGGGCAAAACAGTACAGCGATTCTTCCAAAATGTTTATTGAAGTGGGCGCCACTATTTCGGTAGAAGAGCTGAACCGCGGCATTATTATTCAGTCGGGTAACGACGCTTGTGTGGCTTTAGCGGAACACATTGCCGGCACCGAGGGCGCTTTTGCCGAACTGATGAACGCCCACGCTAAACGTTTGGGGATGGACAGTACCACTTATGTCAACAGCCACGGTTTACCGGCTGAACAACAGCGCACCACGGCACGCGACATGGCCAAACTTTCGGTTGCGCTTATTCGTGATGTGCCGGAAGAATATAAAATTTATTCTGAAAAAGAATACGTCTTTAACGGCATCAAACAATACAACCGTAACGGTTTGTTGTGGGACAAAAGCTTAAACGTGGACGGCATTAAAACCGGCCACACTGCCGAAGCGGGTTATAGCCTGATCACTTCGGCCACTAAAGATGGTATGCGGTTAATTTCAGTGGTGATGGGCACCGAAAGCGCCAAAATCCGCGAAGCTGAAAACAAAAAATTACTGACCTATGGCTTTCGCTTTTTCGAAACTTTTTCACCTTATAAAGCAGGTGAAGTTTTTGCCGAACAACGCGTTTGGCAAGGTGATAAAGAAAATATCAGTTTAGGTGTGATGAGCGAAACGCCTATCACGCTGCAACGTGGTCAGCGCAAACACCTCAAGGCCGATTTTAAACTGTCACAGCAGCTGGTAGCGCCTATCAGCAAAGGTCAGGTGGTCGGTACTGTGTATTTGAAACTGAATGACGCTGACATTGCTGAATTCCCACTGGTGGCACTGGAAGATATTGCCGAAGGTGGCATTTTCAGCCGCCTGGTTGATTACGTCAAAATGCAGTTACAGTAACAATCAGAGTAACCGCTAAAAGATGTTGAAGAAGTCCCGGCACAGCCCGGGACTTTTTGTTAGAATAGCCGCCACTTTGTGCCCAGGCACAACCCAGTCAACAGTATCCAGAGTGGTAAGTGAGGATCCGATGGCCGTTGAAGTAAAAGACACCCGATTTGATGAATTTCTTGAGTTTCCCTGCGCTTTTAACTTTAAAGTGGTAGGTGTTGCCCATGATGACTTAGTGCCCCAGGTGATTGCCACTTTGCAGCGTCATGCACAGGCCAACGACTATTCCCCGAGCATAAAACCCAGCAGCAAAGGCACTTATCATTCAGTGACTGTCGTAGTTACTGTGACCAGCAAAGCCCATATTGAACTGCTTTACACTGAACTGGGTAAACTCGAACTGGTCCGTTATGTTATGTAACTTCAGCGCCGGGCTCGATTTTTCAGCCCTGCCCGTTATAATGCAGCCATTTTTTAAGCAGGAGCCGCGTTGTGCCTGTTGCTGATGCGCTAATCATACGTGACTTGGGTTTGGTGGATTACACCGACACCTGGCAACGTATGCAACAATTTACCGATGAACGCGGTGACGACACGCCGGATGAAATCTGGTTGCTTGAGCACCCTCCGGTGTTTACTCAGGGTCAGGCCGGTAAAGCAGAACATCTGCTGATGCCGGGGGATATTCCTGTGGTACAGGTAGACCGCGGTGGCCAGGTGACTTATCACGGCCCAGGTCAATTAGTGGCTTATGTACTTTTGAATATCAAAAGACGCAATATTGGTGTCAGAGCGCTGGTTACTTTAATTGAGCAGGTGATTATACAAACCCTGGCGCAAAGTGGCGTAAACGCCTATGCCAAAAGTGATGCGCCGGGTGTGTATGTCAACGAGCAAAAAGTTGCTTCTTTAGGCTTAAGAGTGCGTAAAGGTTGTACTTTTCATGGCCTGGCACTGAATGTTGATATGGATTTATCACCTTTTAGCCGCATTAACCCTTGTGGTTATGCCGGTATGAAAATGGTGCAAAGTAAAGATTTAGGCGGCCCTCTGACCATGACAGCGGCCAAAGCACAAATCAGTTCTCAGTTTGTCAGCCAGCTGGCAGTGACCGAGCTTACAACAAAGACAGGGTTTTATGACTAATATGCCAAAAACAGCCCGGATGGAACCCGGCGTCAAGCTGCGTGATGCCGACAAAATGGCACTTATTCCGGTAAAGGTTCTGCCAACAGAACCGGCTGAAATGTTACGCAAACCAGAATGGCTGAAAATCAAACTGCAAAAAAGCTCAGAGCGCATTGACGAAATTAAAGGTGCTTTGCGTAAACACGGCTTGCATTCCGTCTGTGAAGAAGCGTCCTGCCCGAACCTGACTGAATGCTTTAACCACGGCACCGCTACATTTATGATTTTGGGTGCAATTTGTACCCGACGTTGTCCGTTTTGTGACGTAGCGCATGGTCGCCCTTTACCACCCAGCGCAGAAGAGCCGGAAAAGCTGGCTTTAACCATTAAAGATATGAAGCTGAAATATGTGGTGATCACGTCTGTCGATCGCGATGATTTACGTGACGGTGGTGCCCAGCATTTTGCCGACTGTATCACTGCTATCCGCCGTGAAACTCCGGCCATTAAAATTGAAGTGCTGGTGCCGGATTTTCGCGGCCGCATGGACGCAGCACTGAATATTCTGACGCAAACGCCGCCTGATGTGTTTAACCACAATCTGGAAACTGCCCCGCGTTTATACAAACTGGCACGGCCGGGCGCAGACTATAAATGGTCACTTGAGCTATTACGTCGGTATAAAGAAGCACATCCTGAAGTGTCGACCAAATCCGGCCTGATGATGGGTTAAGGTGAAACCACCGAAGAAATAATTGAAGTGATGCGCGATTTGCGCGCCCACAACGTCGATATGCTGACTGTGGGTCAGTATTTACAACCAAGCAAACACCATTTGCCGGTGAAACGTTATATGTCACCGGCGGAGTTTGATGAAATCAAACGTATTGGTTACGAGCTTGGTTTTAAACACGTTGCTTCAGGCCCCTTTGTACGCTCCAGTTATCATGCCGACCGTCAGGCGGCTGGTGAAGATATCAGCTGATATATGCTTTAAACAGGCTGCAATTGCAGCCTGTTTTTTTAGTAAAAAAACGCTATGCTGTAATAACTTACGCAGGAGTCGATATGGATCACAGACGTTTTAGCCGCATTCTGTTTAGCAGCAACGCCAAACTCATTTGTGCAGGCAGAGAATTTGCCACCGAAATACTGGACTTGTCATTACGTGGCGCTCTGGTGAAAAAACCAATTGACTGGGATTTAGCCGATGGTACTGAAATGATTTTGCAGTTTCAGCTGAATGATTCTGAGCTGATGCTGGAAATGGAAACTAAAGTTGCGCATAGCCAGCAGGAAAACCTGGGGTTGCGCTGCGAACGTATAGATATTGAAAGTGCCAGCCATTTACGCCGTTTGCTTGAACTGAATATTGGTGATGCGGATTTATTAAGTCGCGAACTCAGCGAGTTATCAAACTAACATCCTGCCCTACTGCGGTGCTGCAACCTAAGCATCAATAAAAGCACCGCACAGCCACACCAGCATCATCAGAGACAACCCAAAACACCACGAAAAACAAGCGACATTCAAAGCACAACGCAATTTGGGCTTATTAAAATGCGGCCGGGCTTATATCTGTTTGATTTATTTGTTTCAGCGCTTTTTGCGCCGGCGGATAACCTAACCCAGCGGCATGTTGCATCCAGTGTTGCCAGGCAGGCCAGTCTTGTTGTTGCCTTGCAAGATACGCAAAATAATAAGAGGCTGGCATCAGAAGTTCTGGTTTTTGCAGTTGCTTACGTATCAGCTGCAGATAAAGGTCCGGCATCTGCAGCTCATAATGTTGCATATGCGTGTCGCCGGCCACCACCCTGTATGCCTGCAGAGCAGCATTGTTGCAGCTTGCAACCGGCGTTAACTGCATTTCCGTGTGTTCCAGCTGCCAAAGCTGTCGGTACGCGGTTAAATCATTTTTATCAAACAGCAGGTTGGGCGTGAGCCGCCCTGGTTTGCATTCGGCTTTTGCTACCTGAGGTAATAAAGCGTATTCATCAAGAAAACCAAAAGCATGGCTCAGCTCATGCCGTAACAACTCCAGGCTGCTTTGCTCCGGCAATTGCAGCAGACCATTGTTGTAACTGGCCCCGCCCTTGCCTGCAAGCAGCAGCACCTGATGAAAATCCGCACCTTTGAGCTGTTGTTTTAATGCCGGTAAATGACACTGAATACGTCGTGTGGCTTGCTCAGAGCAATTTAATGTTGTGCTATCGATGAATACCGGCGCTAACCAACAAAGGGGCAAAGACGACAGTTGGCGGTCTTGTTGCCACTGCGTTAATAACAGTTGCCATTGTCTGGCACTTTTTAAATTACTCAGCACGGGCTGCAGCGACAAAACACAGGATTTGGCTGAAAAATGTAAGCGACTAAAAGGCTGCTGCAACTCTTGTTGCTGCACTTTGGTGAGTTGTTGCCACAGACCCAGTTCAGCCCAAAAGGGTGCAAGCTGACTTTGACTTAGCGGCTGTTGTAACAACCACTGCTGAAGCTCAGCGGTCGTTGCTTCAGGTTGCAGGCGTAACACCGCAGGCACTGCCGCAGCTTCGCCCAG
>JAYRUI010000092.1:0-8369 GCA_041919175.1 Rheinheimera sp.
AGCCCCTGCACCACACAGTCTGTTTTGCTGTCAGACAGCAGGTAACTGACGCCTAACTTGCTTAGCGCGTTTAGCATATGCTCCACGTCTTCGCTATGCAGCAGGTTGCTGATGCGGGTTTCGCCTTTGGCTAAAGCGGCCAGTAATAGCACCCGGTTAGAAATACTTTTTGAACCTGGTAAATGCACTGTGCCCTGGGCTTTAGTCACATGAGATAAAGTTAAGGTTTTCATCAGCCGTGCACCCGCTCAAACTCTTGCATAAAGGTCACCAATGTTTGCACGCCGGTAAGTGGCATGGCGTTGTAAATGCTGGCACGCATGCCACCTACCATCCGGTGCCCTTTCAGTGCCAATAAGCCTGCCGCTTCAGACTCGCTAATAAACAAATCATTGAGTCTGTCATCGGCGAGGAAAAATGGCACGTTCATCCAGGAGCGATTTGCTGGCGCCACGTCATTACGGTAAAAATCTGATTGATCAAGGTATTGATATAAAGTGTCGGCTTTTTGCTGGTTCAGTTTGCCCATGGCCGCAACGCCGCCCTGACGCTTCAGCCATTCAAACACCAGCCCCGCCAGATACCAGGCATAAGTGGGTGGCGTGTTAAACATAGATTCGTTTTCAGCCGCTAAACGGTAATCCAGAATTGCCGGAATTGGAGCGCCCGCTTTTGGTAACAAATCTTCGCGCACTATCACCAGCGTTAAACCTGAAGGGCCGATATTTTTCTGCGCACCGGCATAAATCACGCCATAACGGCTGACATCCAGTGGTCTTGATAAAATGGTGGATGATAAATCGGCAACCAATGGCACTTGTGTATCAGGCACACCGGTAAACTCCAGGCCATCCACGGTTTCATTCGGACAAAAATGTACAAAGCTGGCTTGTGGGTCAAGTTGCCAGTCTTTTTCAGCAACCAGACTGCGTACACCGTCAGCTTTTAACTGAATTTGTTGGGAGTTAATGGCACCAAACTTCAGGGCTTCCTCAGCAGCAGCCTTAGACCAGGCTCCGGAAACGATATAATCAGCTTTTTTGCCAGCCTGCATTAAATTCAGCGGCACCGCCGAAAACTGCCCACGGCCACCACCGTGCATAAACAACACTTTATAGTTGTCCGGCACCTGCATTAAATCACGTAAATCCCGCTCAGCCTTGGCTGCCACTGCCATAAAGTCTTTACCACGATGGCTCATCTCCATAATGGAGCAGCCACGACCATGCCAGTTGATAAACTCTTCCTGCGCCTGCAACATTACTTCAGTCGGCAACATAGCCGGGCCAGCGCAAAAATTATAAGTTGTCATGATGTCCTCTTTAGATGTACTGAAAATATAAAAACGGGCCTGGCGTGGACCTGGCGCTATTACGGTTGCTTTGTTTTTTTAGTGGTGGCATCGCAATAGAAAGCTGCCATCTGGATGGCTTCTTTTTTGAATAAACACTCTACCGCAAATTACCAGAGCGGCAAACCAAAAATCTGCCTGTTGCTGCTGTTATTTTTTGACTAAAAAAAACGAGCGCCGAAGCGCCCGTTTTTTTAAGCTATTGCTTATTCTTCTGAATCGTCAGGCTCAACTTCAATGTCGACCTTATTTTGCTGATCCAGCACCGCCACTTCTGCTTCTGCTGCGGCCAGCTCTTCCTGATCCTGAATTTCGTCGATGCGCTGTACGCCCACCACTTTTTCGCCTTCCTGCGTACGGATCAAAATCACACCGGCGGTGTTACGGCCAACCTGTGACACCTCCTTCACGCGGGTACGCACTAAAGTACCTTTGTTGGAAATCAGCATGATTTCGTCCAGCGCATTCACCTGCACTGCACCAACCACCAGGCCGTTGCGCTCAGACACCTTGATCGATACTACGCCCTGGGTGGCGCGGCTCTTCTCAGGGTATTCAGCCAGTGAAGTACGTTTACCATAACCGTTTTCGGTCACAGTTAAGATAGCGCCGTCAGACTTAGGTACAATTAATGACACCACAGAGCCGTTTTCACGCAGTTTAATACCACGTACACCTGTAGCGCCACGGCCCATAGGACGAACCTGATCTTCTTTAAAGCGTACTACTTTGCCATCATCAGAGAACAACATGATCTGGCTGCTGCCGTCAGTGATATCCACACCAATCAGCTGGTCGCCTTCGTTCAGGTTCACGGCAATAATACCGTTGCTGCGTGGGCGGGAATATTCCGTCAACGCGGTTTTCTTCACAGTACCGAAGGCGGTAGCCATAAACACATATTTGCCTTCTTCGTATTCACGAACCGGTAAAATGGCGGTGATACGTTCGTTTTCTTCCAGCGGTAACAGGTTGACAATAGGTTTACCACGCGCCTGGCGCGACGCCAGCGGCAACTGATACACCTTCATCCAGTACAGACGACCGCGGTTAGAGAAACACAAAATAGTATCGTGGGTACTGGCAATTAACAGCTGGTCAACAAAGTCTTCGTCTTTCACTGTTGTCGCTGCTTTACCACGACCACCACGGCGCTGCGCTTCATAATCAGACAAGGCCTGATATTTGGCATAACCTAAGTGCGATAAAGTGACCACCACGTCTTCTTCAGCGATGAGGTCTTCCATATTGATATCCAGTGCATTGTCCTGGATCTCAGTACGGCGGGCATCACCATACATGGCTTTAGCCGCTTCCAACTCTTCGCAAATCACTTCCATCAAACGCTGCGGGCTCGCCAGAATGTGTAATAACTCAGCGATTAAATCCAGCAGCTCTTTGTATTCACCGAGGATTTTTTCGTGTTCCAGACCTGTCAGTTTATGCAGACGTAAATCAAGAATGGCCTGTGCCTGTTGTTCGGTCAGGTAATAATAACCATCACGGATGCCAAAATGCGCTTCCAGCCACTCAGGACGGGCTGCGCCTTCACCCGAACGCTCCAGCATTTCTTTCACGTTACCCAGCAACCAGCCACGCGCCACTAAACCTGCTTTGGCTTCGCTTGGGCTTGGGGAGTTTTTGATCAGCTCAATAATTTCATCGATATTGGTCAGCGCAATGGCTAAACCTTCCAAAATATGGGCGCGGTCACGGGCTTTTTTCAGATCGTACACGGTACGACGGGTTACCACTTCACGGCGGTGTAACACAAAACATTCGAGGATTTCTTTTAAACCCAGCAGTTTTGGCTGCCCCTGATCCAGCGCGACCATATTGATACCAAACACAGTTTGCATCTGAGTCTGGGTATATAACTGGTTCAGCATTACATCAGAAGACTCACCACGTTTGAGTTCGATGACAATACGCATACCGTCTTTATCAGACTCATCGCGCAGTGCTGAAATACCTTCAATACGTTTTTCTTTCACCAGCTCGGCGATTTTTTCAATCAGACGGGCTTTGTTCACCTGATATGGAATTTCATCAACAATAATGGTCTCGCGACCGGTTTTATCGTCGGTTTCGATATGGGTTTTGGCGCGGATATAAACCTTGCCGCGACCGGTACGATACGCTTCTTCAATACCACGACGGCCGTTGATAATAGCGGCAGTTGGGAAATCAGGGCCCGGCAGATGTTCCATCAGCTCCGGAATAGTAATATCCGGATTGGCAATCAAAGCTAAACACGCATTGATAACTTCACTGAGGTTGTGCGGTGGAATATTAGTGGCCATACCAACGGCAATACCGCTGGAACCATTAATCAGTAAATTTGGAATTTTGGTTGGTAAAACCGCCGGGATCATTTCTGTGCCGTCATAGTTCGGCACAAAATCCACAGTTTCTTTGTCTAAATCAGCCAGCAATTCAGTGGTGATTTTTGCCATCCGCACTTCGGTATAACGCATGGCCGCTGCTGAGTCACCGTCTACTGAACCGAAGTTACCCTGACCGTCAACCAGCATATAACGCAGTGAAAATGGCTGTGCCATCCGGACTATCGTGTCGTACACCGCAGTGTCGCCGTGCGGGTGATATTTACCAATCACGTCGCCAACGACACGGGCAGATTTTTTATAAGCCCGGTTCCACTCGTTGCCAAGTTCTTTCATCGCGAACAAAACGCGGCGATGCACTGGCTTCAAACCGTCCCGAACATCGGGTAAGGCCCGGCCAACTATTACGCTCATGGCGTAATCGAGATAAGAATTTTTTAATTCTTCTTCAATATTAATGGGAACGATTTCTTTGGCCAGATTTGTCATAATAAAGCTTTTTTCCCTTAAAATCAGACAGATGACTCGCGTTTAGTTCTAATATCCGCGCGGCGAGAACCGGGGATTCTAACACAATAGTGCCGCCTTGCCATGCTTAAGACAAGATCCAATCACAAAGCGAAGAAGTTCAGCACATTGTATGTTGATGGCAACTCCTTATAATGACGACAAATTTTGCAGTAAGAGAAAGCAGCTTTATGTCCACACCATCCAATGCCAATGTTGACGCCAGTGAAATTGCCAAGTTTAACGACATCGCCTCACGCTGGTGGGACCCGACCGGTGAATTTAAACCTTTGCATCAGCTCAACCCAACCCGCCTTTGTTATATCAGCGATCAGGTCCAGGGTTTATTTGGTAAAAAAGCAGTGGATGTAGGTTGTGGGGGTGGCATTCTGGCCGAATCTATGGCCAAAGCAGGCGCTTTAGTGACTGGCATTGATATGGCAACAGAAGCTTTAACGGTGGCCAGATTGCATGCACTGGAAACTGGCACTCAAATAACTTACCAGCAGAGCACAGCTGAAGATTTTGCCAAAGCCAATCCGGCAGCCTTTGAACTGGTAACCTGTATGGAAATGCTGGAGCATGTGCCGGCACCTGAGTCTGTGGTACAGGCCTGCGCCGATTTAGCGTTGCCTGGCGCGACGCTGGTGTTTTCGACTTTAAATAAAAACTGGAAAGCTTATTTGCTGGCCATAGTGGCCGCTGAGAAATTATTAAAACTGGTACCCAATGGCACCCACGATTTTAATAAGTTTATCCGCCCATCTCAACTGATGCGCTGGATTGAGCAAGCAGGTTTAGAAGTAGTGGATGCCACGGGCTTACATTACAACCCAATTCAGCAAAGCTTTCGCACCGGCCCGGGTGTCGATGTGAACTATTTTGTTGTCGCGCGTAAGCCGTTGTAGCAGAGGCTGATATGACTTTAGCTGACTTTGCATCTGTCACACCTCCCCAAGCGCTGTTGTTCGATTTAGACGGTACTTTGGTTGATACCGCCGATGATCTGGGCGCGGCGTTAAATTTTGTACTAGCGCAACATCAAATGCCGCCATGTACGGCAGAGCAATATCGTCCAGTGGCCTCCCACGGAGCAAAAGGCTTACTGGAACTTGGTTTTGGCGCTGAGCTGTCCCGGTTTGACTTTTTTGAACTTCGCAGCACGTTGCTGCAGTTTTATGCCGAGCATATTTGCGACCATAGCAAGCTGTTCCCCGGTGGCAAAGAACTTATTACCACATTGAATAACCGGCATATTCCCTGGGGTATTGTCACCAACAAACCTTATAAACTAGCGGCCAGTATGCTGCGTCAGCTACCCGAATTAGCTGGCTGTGGCATTTTATTGGGCGGAGACAGCCTTGGGGTGCGTAAGCCAGACCCAACGCCGCTTTTCATGGCTGCCCATCAGCTGAAAATGCCGGCCAGACAATGCTGGTATGTCGGGGATGCCGAACGCGATATTGAAGCAGGCCGTCGTGCTGGCATGACCACAGTACTGGCTGGTTTTGGCTATATAGGAGAAACAGACCAGCCGGAATTGTGGCAGGCCGACCTTCGGATAGAGCAGCTGAGTGAACTGATAAACCATCTGCCCGCTTAACAGTTATCTTCATTTTTGCAGCATCTAAACAACATCACAGCTGTGCCCTGAAAAGCACAGCTGTGTGCTTTTTGAACAGTGCTGTTTTAAAAAATAACCGGTCAAATTATTTAGTGAAAATGAAAAAAAACGCTTGCTTCTAACGGGGTGTTTTCAGTTACGCGGCTCTCAAGTGAGTAAATACTAACATAACAAAAATATGGTTATTTTTCGGCTGTTGCAAGGGGTTGCAATTGACATTGATCCACTCTATCTTGTGATTCGTTTAAGGAAAAACCCCATATCTAGTGCAGCATCAAAAGCTGAGTTCACGGGTATCGCAGGCCTGCAATATCTGCCTTGTTGCGGCTTTTAAGCTGCCAAGCGCAAGACTGCTGTTTTGGGTTTTTCTACAAAAGATAAAGCCAAGTGCACACAACTTATAACAACAATTGAAACGGAATCCTTCAGCAATGAACCAACCACTCTTTGTGACCAAACGTGACGGCGAACGGGAACCTCTGGACCTGGATAAAATCCACAGAGTGATCACCTGGGCTGCTGAAGGTTTGCAAAACGTCTCCGTCTCTCAGGTTGAACTGCGCTCGCATATTCAGTTCTACGACGGTATTAAAACCGAAGACATTCACGAAACTATTATTAAAGCCGCTGCGGATCTGATTTCAAAAGAAACGCCGGATTATCAGTATATGGCTGCCCGTCTGGCCGTGTTCCACCTGCGTAAAAAAGCTTATGGCCAGTTTGAGCCACCAAAGCTGTATGACCATGTTGTCAAAATGGTGGAAGACAACAGATATGACGCCCATATTCTGGCCGATTACACTAAAGAAGAAATCGATCTGATCGACAGCTTTATCGACCACAGCCGCGATATGAATTTCAGCTATGCAGCAGTAAAACAGCTGGAAGGTAAATATCTGGTACAAAACCGCGTGACCGGCGAAATTTATGAAAGCGCACAGTTTTTATATATTCTGGTAGCCGCTTGTTTGTTTGCCAATTATCCAAAAGCGACCCGTCTTGATTACCTGCGTCGTTTTTATGATGCGGTGTCGTTATTTAAAATTTCTCTGCCAACGCCCATTATGTCTGGCGTACGTACCCCAACCCGTCAGTTCAGCTCTTGTGTACTGATTGAATGTGGTGACAGCTTGGATTCGATTAACGCGACGTCCAGCGCTATTGTGAAGTACGTGTCACAACGCGCCGGTATTGGTATTAACGCTGGCCGTATCCGCGCACTGGGTAGTCCAATCCGCAATGGCGAAGCCTTCCATACGGGTTGTATTCCATTTTACAAACACTTCCAGACTGCAGTGAAAAGCTGCTCTCAGGGCGGTGTACGTGGTGGCGCCGCCACTTTGTTTTATCCGCTGTGGCATTTAGAAGTTGAGTCGCTGCTGGTGCTGAAAAACAACCGTGGTGTGGAAGAAAACCGCGTGCGGCATTTAGATTACGGCGTACAGTTTAACCGCCTGATGTATACCCGTTTGATCAAAGACGACTACATCACCCTGTTCAGCCCTTCTGATGTGCCTGGTTTATACGACGCCTTTTTCCAGGATCAGGATCTCTTCGAACAGCTGTATGTGAAATACGAAGCAGACAGCAATGTGCGTAAAAAACGCATTAAAGCGCTGGAATTATTTACGTTGTTTATGCAGGAACGTGCCAGCACAGGCCGTATTTATCTGCAAAACGTTGACCACTGCAACACCCACAGCCCGTTCGACCCGGCAGTGGCGCCAGTGCGTCAGAGCAACCTTTGCCTTGAAATTGCATTGCCAACCAAACCATTAAACGATGTCAACGATCCAAATGGTGAAATTGCGCTTTGTACGCTGTCGGCCTTTAACTTAGGTGCCATCGATAACCTCGATGAGCTGGAAGAGCTGGCTGAGCTTGCAGTGCGAGCGCTGGATAGCCTGCTGGGTTATCAGGACTACCCTATTCCGGCGGCGTTTTCTGCCTCTATGGGCCGTCGCACTCTAGGTGTTGGTGTGATTAACTACGCTTATTATCTGGCAAAAAATGGCGTGAAATATTCCGACGGTTCAGCCAATGCGCTTACGCACCGCACTTTTGAAGCTATTCAGTATTATCTGATGAAAGCGTCCAACAAACTGGCACAGGAATTTGGCCCTTGTCCGCTGTTCCATGAGACCACCTATGCCAAAGGTGTGATGCCAATTGACAGCTATAAAAAAGATTTGGACAAAGTGTGCAACGAAGCACTGCAGTACGACTGGGAGCAACTGCGTCAGGATATCGTCAAACACGGTATGCGCAATTCCACCTTGTCCGCGCTGATGCCTTCGGAAACGTCGTCACAAATTTCCAACGCCACCAATGGTATTGAACCACCACGCGGCCATGTCAGCGTAAAAGCCAGTAAAGACGGTATTCTGAAACAAGTTGTGCCTGATTACGACCAACTTAAAGACAGCTACGAGCTGCTGTGGGATATGCCAAATAACGATGGTTATATTGCGCTGGTGGCCATTATGCAGAAGTTTATCGACCAGACCATTTCTGCCAATACCAACTATGACCCAGCCAAATT
>JAYRUI010000093.1:0-8368 GCA_041919175.1 Rheinheimera sp.
AAAGGGGGTGTGCGTTTTGTCTATCGTGATTTAAAACAGTCGATTGAAGACTCGGATTTAGGCCCTGTGGTAGCGCAGTGGCTGAAGCAAAATAATGTGAATAACAAAAACAAAGAAAGTTATTTTTACACCCTGATCAACCCGGGTAAAGATGTCACTTTCTTTTATGACTTTGATAAAGACGGCACGAAAGAGCGGGTTGAACTGAGTGCAGACGATTTAAAACTGCCAGATCCAAAACGTCGTTATGTGGCATGGGAATTTACCCTGGAAGGCCGCCCAACTGATGAGCTGACCGTATTTGCGTCTTACGTCTGGTCCCACAGCTGGGGTATGACAGAAGGTTTAGTGCGGACCGACAATGGTCAGGCCGATCCGGGCTGGACCACATCCTATGACTACGCTGACTTAATGGATCACGCTGCCGGTAACCTGCCAAACGACCGTCGTCATGCGCTGAAATTCAGTGGTGTGTATCAGCTGAGCGACGACTGGAGCATGGGTTTAGTGGCGCGCGCCACGTCAGGCCAACCGCGTAATAAGTTCAGTATTCACCCAACAGGCGTCGACACCTGTGAAAGTGGTTTATGGGCCGACTGGTGTGCCAGCCAATGGTATGACGAAGCGTCATTCTATGACTGGGACGGCACCCCGGCACCAAGGGGCAGCGCTGGCCGCCTCGACTGGCTGTATGAGCTTGATTTATCAGTCACTTACGCCACCACCATCAAAGGCGGCGACTTTACAGTCAAAGGCACTATCTACAACCTGTTTAACTTCGACACGCCAATTACCGTGAACGAGGTGGCACAAATTACCAACACCAACGGTAGTTTTGCTGCCAACCCGGATTGGAACACAGCAACAGAGCTGCAAACCAACCGCACTGCTTCACTCGTTGTGCGTTATTCGTTCTGACAAGTCGGCCGGATAAACCGGTGCTAAAACCCGGCCTGAGCGTCTTGTCATAAAAAGCCGCTCAAGCTGGTTTAACCGGCCTGCCTCGAAAGAACAGTCACTAAACCGGCAGCAACAAGTGTCACAACAAGCTTGCTGCCAATCAAAAAGCGCAAAACCAACCGGTTACAGGCAAAGCCATGGAAAGCACCGCCTGTCACCGGTTTTTTGTTTTTCAGTTCAGACCTGCTGACGCCCTGAATGACGGCATAGTGAATGACCACGCAGGGAATGACCAGGCAGTAAATGACCAAGCAGTACATGAAAAATCCAGACGCCGGATAATCCCCATAAGCTTCAGGCTGATGTGCATAACAGCTGCACAAAATAAGGTATGATGCCGCGCTAAAATTTCTATCCTAACTTTATAAAACAGGCGTTAAGTTATTGCATGTGGCTGGATCAACAACAAATCACTGACGAAGCTATTCGTGGTTACCGGAAGTGTTTACGCAGCGCAACACCCCGCTATCTGGTGATTGATCATTTATTCCTTAGCGACAAGCTGAGCGAAATTACCCAGGCGCTCGCACAGCAGCAGCACTGGCAAACGCAAAAACACAGTTATGCGGCTTTATATGTCAGTGACAGCACCTGGCAAAAAACACCAGACGCGCAGCGTTTTGTAAAGCGCGATTTATGGATAAGGCCAGATGCTGCCAACACCATTGATGCCTCTGGCAATAGCACAGATGTCCAAACCAATAGCGCAGCTGATTTTTTAACGTTTTTACGTAGCGACGAATTTATGTCGTTGTTATCACGGATCTTCCGGGTAACTTTGACCGACAAAAACGTGGCAAAACCTGAAGTGAATACCAACTATTTTCGCCTGGGCAAACAGGATTTTGTCAATCAACACGCCGACGACTCGCCAGGGCGCGAGGTGTGTATGCTGCTGTATCTGAACAAAAACTGGCAGCCACAGCTGGGTGGCGAACTGGTGTTTCAGGGCAAAAACAATCAGCCAGTCGTTATCCCCCCACTCTACAACCGCTGTGTATTATTCGACCCGTCGTCCGAAGGGGCGGAACACTGGGTAAAAGCAGTGACAGCTGACGCTGGCAGCAACGACGACGCAAACCAATACCGCTATAACATCACCAGCTGGTATTGGTCAGAGTGAGTCGCGCCGCAATGTTCACTACCGGCGTCAGTAGCGGCAACCATATCAACCCAAGACTTTAAAAAGCGATTTGCACTAAACCACCACCGGCAACTGCTGCGTTCGCCCGTTCGCGCCTCCCGCGCTCACTCCTGAACACTCACTACGCAGTTCCCAGCCTTGGTTTTGCTATTGGCATCAAGCACCCGAATCAACCTGCTATTTTACTGCTCTAGCTGTTTTTCTAATCTATTGATACGTTCCGCTAAAACCGAAAGGCTACCTTGAGCCGCTAAAAAACCAGCACCAAAGCCACAGAAAATAGAGTAAGCGTCTAAGGTGGAAAATTGCAGCGCAAAAATACCACCAGCAACAACCATCAATAAGCCGATAATACGATAACCTTGAATATTGCGACTAAGTCGCGTTGCAAGCCCGGCAAGCTCTGAGTCTGAGAGTTGGTTTGGTGAGTTACTGATAAGTATTCCAGGCATTTTAATCTCCATATTTTTGATAACAAAAGGTCATCAAAGGGGTCCATCAGGGTCAGGTTTAATGTGATGACTCTATGGAGTTTTTACCAACGAGGCTTGCCCTGACACGCCAGATTGCATAGCGAATAAAGGCGCACAAAGGCTATCCGTTTGAACAAATCGTTATGTTTATCTTCAGCATTTTTACTGCGATGGCGAATGCTGTGCGTTTTTCGCATCAGGCGCCAACAATAACCGGAATGCTTTGAAAGCGGCACCATGCAAAATGGTGCCATGGCTTTCCTCTGGCATTGGATAATAAAACAGCGTAGTTCTGTCTTTCAGCAAAGTGGCCATGCCAGCAACGGATTCTTGCATGCCTTCTGCTTTATCAGCCATGGTTAGAAAAACTTTCTTTCCTTTCAGTGACTTTCCAGTCAGAAGCCTGGCCCCCTCCCGGTTCAGGTACTCATTGTTCCACCAGAGACTGGGACTCACAGCGATGTAGTGATCAAAAAGCTCCGGCTGGTGCAACAGCGTATCGACGATAAACAGACCCGCAAATGACTCGCCGGCAATCGCAACTTCATCTGAAGTGCGGTAGTCGTGGTTGATTTTCGGCAACAATTCTTCTGCAAGAAAACGACGAAACTGCTGAGCACCGCCAACGATGGGGGCAACTTCCTTATCTCGTGGATCATCCGTTGCCGGCGTAAAATCACGGCGGCGTTGGGTGTTTTCGATACCCACAACAATAAAAGGGCGCATTGAGCCATTACCGACAGACACTTGCACTATGCCTGATAAATGATGAAAGTCTTCATTGGCGCCGCCATCAAGCAAAATCAGAAGCGGATAATGATCTTTCCCTTCCTCATATCCCGCCGGCAACATCACATTATAACGACGAGTCTCTTTCAGAATTTTTGAATTCAATTGATAGGATTTTGCAATAACAACAGGTTCACCAGCATCAACCGCCAGCACTGGAACAGCTGTAAAAAATAGAAAAACACAAGTCATTAAGATACGCATAGCAGACTCTATAGTTGTTGAGTAAATACAATATCACTATCAAAGCAAAGGCGCCCCCGATTGCATCCGTTCCCTTTGCTTGTTTTGTTTAATTTTCGTGCAAACCTGAAATGACAATGGAAGACCTAAAATGGCATAAATTATAGATGCAAATAAATATTCTTGCTCTGTCACCAATGGATACAAATATGTATTCCAAACGACAACTAATGAGTATAAAAAATATAAAATCGCTGAAAAAAATAAAAAAATCAGCCTGTCACTTATCAAATACGCTGTGTACCCTGCAAGAAATAAAAATGCAACTGAAGCTAGTAATAAATCAATAATTCTAAAATTAGGCAAGACCAACACTACGAGTTCAAAAAACAAGTAGCCGAGTATTAACGCTTGCATCCATTTAAATAATTTTATGAACATCAATTTCCCACTAAACATAACGTCCAAATTTTACACTAAAAGCCGCACAGCGGATTGACCTCGCAGCAAGCGCTGTTTTCTGGCGATAATTTTTGTTTGTCAGGGTGATTTAGAGGTGACGACCAAACTTTTTCCTGGCCATTGATAACGTGCCCGGTGAGATTAAATCACCTTTCTCAATCCGATAGTCATTCATAACTTTTAGTTTATTGAGCAAATTACTATCCAGCTGATAATTTAAACCGTTAAAAATCAGGTGATTATCAGTTATAAGGATTTCCAGAATACTTTCCTGCTCTGGCAACATCAGAAGAAGTCTATCTGCACTATCTGGGTTTACTGTGGCATCCTGAGAGATATTGCCAGTTAATATTGTCTGGTCAATTAAATTTCTAAGCGAGATAAAACCTTCAAATCGCGCATATACAATAGCGCTATCTTCGGCCTTTGTTAGCCAATAAACAGATTGTATGCTCTCCGCTGTATCAGCGTTATATTCATATTGAACATCTGCAAATGCGCAATTTGCAAAAAGCATCGTTAAAACAAAAACCCATATTTTAGTCATTGAACTAGCTCCTTTAGTTAGTTTTAACATTTCAAACAGCGGCGCGCTTTAGCGCGTCCAGCCCGAAGGGTCTTGCTGATTTGACTTGTTAAGTTTTATTTCTCTCAGTCGCTCACGGACAGATTCAGTATCAATGTATTTTTCAGTATATTGAATATGGTTCGATGCCGTTGTTATAAAAGTAGCCATAAAGAAAAAAACAAACCCAAGTAAAGCCGCAAGAGCTCCAACTACTTGATATAAAGAGAGGCGGTTAAAATAAAAAAACACCCCTGACACAGTGACTAAAATTCCAGACATTACATATGCTTGAATTCTACTTTTTCTTTTCTCTTTTGGATCATCCTCTGGGCCACCACTCCATTTTAAAAACTCTAGAAGGACTTTTTCTTCCGCTTCAAGCTTATGATCACTCATTATTTCTCCGTAAACTTAACAATTTAATAGATTGCAGAACGCTCGCGAGTCGAACATTTTTCCGCCTTCTTTGATGAATTTCACTCATACCAAGCTAAAGCCTAAGTTACTATTTTTCAACTTATTTTTCCAAATTCGATAAAGGCTACCCTGACAAAAACTATATATCCGGTACGCAAGTTGTTCTGAAAAAAACTCATGGCCAATGACTGATGATGTAGCCGGTGATTACCTGATATCTCAGTCTGGACTGAATGAGAAAAATACACGTGTATCTCGCCCACATTTGGTACAAACCAAAAACAACACATCAAGACTTCCGCGCTTTTCCCTCCCCATTGAGCCAAGCCGATAAAAATTGAAAGTTTGAGGTTTTAAGACGCCAACTGTTTGAGACGGCTGACGTTAGCAGCCGTCGAGTTTTGGCGGCGCCTCAAACTTTTGATTTTTAGCGGGCTTTCGCAGGCTCATCGGGGTCGTTTTTTGCGTCACTTTTTGTCGACACAAAAAGTGACTCGCCTGCGGGGCGAAACCCGGCTTAGCCACCTTAGCTGCAAGCTAAATATTAAGCACCGCCGCGCCAGCACGTCAGGCAATAAAAAAGGCGTACCGCTTAAGCCAATACGCCCTCTTACGATAAATCCAAGCTAAAAATCAGATCGCTTCAGCACCAATAAAAGCGGTAAAGCCACCGCCGTGCTGAGGCTATCAATAGTGGATTAACCGGCCGCAACCGGTTGTGCTTTTACCGAAGCAACCCAGTTATTTACCCGTTTTTCCAGCACGTCCAGTGGCAATGCGCCGCCACCTAAGACGGTGTCGTGGAAAGCGCGGATATCAAACTTGTCGCCAAGTTCGGTTTTGGCTTTTTCCCGCAGTTCCAGAATTTTTAACATGCCAATTTTGTAAGCCGTTGCCTGACCTGGCCAGACAATATAACGGCGCACTTCAGACACCACTGCACCTTCTGCCACCGGGGTTTTGGCTTTGAAATAATCAATAGCTTGTTGCTCAGTCCAGCCTTTGGAGTGCAGGCCAGTGTCGACCACTAAGCGCACCGCACGCCACATTTCGGTGATCAAACGGCCAAAGTCAGAATAATCGTCTTTATAAGCGCCCATTTCTTTGGCTAACAGCTCAGTGTAAAGCGCCCAGCCTTCAGAATATGCGGTAAAACCAGCCTGAGTACGGAAGGTCGGCACCGACTTTAGCTCTTGTGCAATCGAAATTTGCATATGGTGGCCCGGGTTGCCTTCGTGGTAGGCAATGGCTTCCATTTCATTTTTTGGCATGGCTTTCATATCAGACAAATGCGCGTAGTAAATGCCTGGGCGCGAACCGTCTGGTGTGCCAGGGTAATAATGCTGCGCTGCACCCGGTTGTTCGCGGAAGGCTTCTACCCGTTTTACCACCAGTGGCGCTTTTGGCAGAATGCCAAAATACTCCGGCAGTTTTTTATTGATGTAATCTAAATAAGCTTCTGAATCTTTTAAATAACCATTGCGGCCTTCGTCCGTGTCCGGGTAGAAAAAGCGCGCGTCGGTTTTAATAAATTTAAAAAACTCCGCTAAATCGCCTTTAAAACCCACTTTGTCTTTAATGGCAATCATCTCTTTGGTTAAACGGTCGACTTCATTGAGACCAATCTGGTGAATTTGCTCAGCAGTTAAGGACGTCGTGGTCGATTGTTTTAAGCGTAAGTTGTAATAAGCCACGCCGTCCGGCAGCTTGGCAACGCCAGTGGCAATTTTGTCGGCTTTATCTAATTCGCTGGTTAAAAAACCTAACAGCGACTGGTAAGCCGGCTGGAACTGGCTGGTTAAAGCGGTTTTAGCGTCAGCCAATAACTGCTGAGCGGCTTTATCGTCCAGTTTGTCAGCTTTTACCAAAGCATCTACTTTGGTTTTTACATCAGCCCACAAAGGTGCGTCTTTGTCAGATTCAGTAAATGGCGCGCCTGCCAGCAGGTTGTTCACCTGTTCAATCACACCTTCGTAAGCAAAACGTGGTGGCCGTACACCGGCTGCAGCGGCTTTTTCAGCACGTTGTTGTAAATCAGCAATGGCTTTAGCCACGCCACCAATACGTTTTACATAAGCTTCCATGTCTTTTACTTCGTCAACTTTATGGAAGTTCATCAACAGCTGTGGCAACAAGGCATGTACACCCTGCATTTGGTTAAACACATAACGGTTGCCGCGGAATTTCACCGCTTCAGCTTCTTGCTCGTACTGGTAAATCCATAAATCGTATGAAGTTTTAGCTTCGGGCTCTAACTTCTCGTAGTCAAACTGCGCTTTCAGTTCAGCAACTGATGCCGCAAGCCAGGCCATTTGTTTGTCTTCAGCCGCTTCGGTCATTTCATCAATCTGGTCGTTTTTGTCTTTACGGCCAAGGAACGTCAGCTGCAACGGGCTCATTTGCAGTTGCTCTTCGTATTTGGCTTCAAACCATTTGTTTAGTTTTTCGGTTTCGGTTTCGGCTTTTGCAATTTCAGCCGCTGTCGCTGTTGTGCTTTCGGCCTTTGCCGCTGCTGCGGCTGGGTTTTGTTCGGTTTTTTGTTCAGTGGCTGGATTACAACCTGCCAATAAGGCAGCAATGGTCAGAGTTAATAATGATAAACGCACTTTTATTATCCTTTTGCGGGTGTTGCTTTGAAATTGTGTTGCGAAAACGGATACGCACTTTTTGTATGCTGTCACAGCAATGATGCTACAGAACCAGGCATCACAACACGGGGTTTATATGGAGCATAACGATTTAACAAGCCGGGGTCTAAAACAGATTTGTAAGTTAACCTTTCAAAAAACAACAAGCCGCTGGTTGGCGGCTTGTGTTACCTGTATCAGGCAGCTATTTAATAACCTGAAATCACTTCGCTCCATAGCGACATAGAGCTGACACTGGCGTTGCCTGTTGCGCCAGGCCCACTTTGCAGCTGCCACATTTCTTTGGCTTTGCCGTCATCTTTCAGTAAGTCGCGGGCTTTGGTTAAAGCGTCTAAATCGTATTGGAAGGTGGCGTTACCCCCACCGTTAATATCAAACACAAAAGTGGCTTCTGCTTCACCAAAACTCCACTTGCCGGTAGCTGCGTCCTTTTGCGGGTTGGCAAATACAATAGAACCTTTTAAGTCTCTGTTACCACCGCCGTTCATCTGGAAACTCTGGCCACGCACCACCACTAAACCTTCAAAATCCAGCAGGTTACCGCTGATGGTCAGGTTACCGTCAATCACCAGAATACCTGCACCTGTCGCCTGGCCTTTAAATTCAATATTACCGGCCACATAAGTGATACGTTCATTCCCCACACTGCCCATGTTATTGGGAGCAACACCACGTTCACCAACCGGCAGTGCGTAATATTGTTCTTTAATAGACTCGATAAACT
>JAYRUI010000094.1:0-2366 GCA_041919175.1 Rheinheimera sp.
TGGTTACCGCGCGCAGCTGCAACAAGTGACCAAACAAAAATGGCCAACCATGCTGGTGTTGTTGATGTGTTTTGTTGCCAGCGCTTATTTATTAAAACTGATCCCGCAAGAGCTGGCGCCATCTGAAGACCGAGGCACCTTTTTTGTGATGATGAGCCCGGTGGAAGGCGCCAGTTATCAGAGCAACAGCAAAAATATGAAGCTGATTGAAGATATTCTGCTGCCCTACTACGAAAAAGGTGAATTAAACCGCTTATTGATCCGGGTGCCGGGTTTTGGCAATACCGGTGGTATGGCGATTGTCGGCAGCGAAAACTGGCACAACGGCCAGCGCCGCACCGCCGAATTGCTACCGGAAATTGCCGGCAAGCTGAATGCCTTGCCTGACGTGCGTGCTTTTATTAACCAGCGCAGTGGTTTAAGTGGTGGCCGGGGTGGTGGTGGCCGGCCTGTGCAGTTTGTGATGCAGGGCAATACCTATGATGAACTGGCGAAATGGCGGGACATCGTGCTGAAAAAAGCCCAGCAAAACCCGAATCTGCTGATGCTTGACCACGATTACAAAGAAACGGTGCCCCAGGTGCTGGTGGAAATTAACAGTGAAAGAGCCGCCGATTTAGGTATTTCGGTGGGCGTGGTTGGCCGCGCGCTGGAGGCGATGCTGGGCGGCCGTCGTGTAACCACTTTCCTCGACCGCGGTAAAGAATACGACGTGATACTCGAAGGCGCTGATGATGACTTCAGTAAACCCGGTAATATTTCCAACGTTTATGTGCGCTCCAGTGGCTCCAACCAGCTTATTCCGCTCGACAACCTGGTCACGCTGACCGAAGAAGCAACGTCATCAACGCTGAACCGTTACAACAGAATGCGCGCCATTACTATTTCGGCCAACCTGGCGCCTGGTTACAGTCTGGGTGAAGCCCTGACCTTCCTGGAAGACACAGTACGCAGTGAAATTGATGGCAATGTTGGCATTGAATACAAAGGTGAGTCGCTGATGTTTAAAGACAGCGGTGAGTCCACAGTGCTGATTTTTGCTTTGGCCCTGATCATTACCTATCTGGTATTAGCGGCACAGTTTGAAAGTTTTATTCACCCGCTGGTGATTATGCTGACAGTGCCGCTTGGTCTGGCCGGTGCTTTGGGTGGTTTGTATCTGGCTGGCATGACGTTAAATATCTACAGCCAAATCGGCCTGGTGATGATTATCGGACTGGTCGCCAAAAACGGCATTTTAATTGTTGAATTTGCCAACCAGCTGCGCGACTCAGGCGTTGAATTTATGCAGGCCATTGAACAGGCCGCAGTGCAACGTTTCCGCCCAATCACCATGACAGCTTTTACCACTGTGATGAGTAGTATTCCACTGATCATCACCTCAGGCCCGGGCTCTGAAAGCCGGATGGTGATTGGTATGGTGATTTGTGCCGGTGTTGGTTTTGCAACCTTGCTGACACTTTATGTAGTGCCTGTTGCTTATGTGGCGCTGGCGCGTAACACCCGCTCGCCGGAGAGTATCAGTAAAGAGCTTGAGTTATTGCAACAGTCTGCAGCGACTGAGAATACAAAAGGTACTGAAGCAAAACACTGATTTCTGTTTTGCAGAAAAATGGTCCGGGCTTCACCGCATCAGGCTGAACCGGACTGAAAAATTCCGGATACTGTAACTCTTAACCCGGCAGGCTGCAGCAGCTGCCGGGTTTCGTTTTTTATGCAATCACATAACCTGCATACCTGCCCACGCAAATATCTAAATACCGGCTCTAACAATGGCTACACCAAAAATAACTTTACCAACAAGGGCCGCGACTATTGCTGATTGCACCGCCCTGCTTTTTTGGCTTATTTTTGCGATAGCATGGATATATTTCAGGCACAAACTACACTTCAAACAGTCGTTTTGCTGCAGAGAGCGTACAAGGATGTCATCACCTGGCTGGAAAAAAGTACACTGGATCTATTGGCTGGCACTGTTATGGTTTAGCGTTTATCTGTTGCTCACGCTGTCATGGTGGCAACAAAACATCAAAGAACGTGAGCAAATACAACATATTGAACAACTGTTGCCCTGGATTGAGCCTGTACAACAACTGGTAAAGCAGTTGCAGACTGAGCGGGGTTTGAGTGCAGGCAAAGTCACTCCTGCGTTGTCTTATGAACCTGCCTTACAAATTCAGTATCTGCTCACCGATGCCGCTTTTCGTGATTTGGCAGTGCAACTGGAACAACAAAAATCAGGCTCCGATACGCTGCTGTTACAACAGTTTCTGCAAAATAATCCACTGCCGGCACTACGCCAGCAAGTCACTTATGCAGGGCTGGATGGCATACCGCTGGATGGTGCCGCCGAGATCAAAGCCTAT
>JAYRUI010000094.1:2376-8352 GCA_041919175.1 Rheinheimera sp.
AGTGCGCTGATCAAACCACTGTTACAGTTTTTACAACCCTTACGTCAGGATGCCGATAGCCAGTGGCAACAACACAGCCTGGCCATTGCCGCACTGACCGAAGCCATCGAAAGAGCAGGTCTGGAAAGAGCCATGCTGCATATTGCCAATGCTGAACAACAAATGAGCGCCAGCCGCTACCAGAATTACGTGATAGTGGTGAACGAACGCCTTTCTTTTATTGATGTTTTTCAACAAAATAGTCCTGCATCTATTCAACAGCGCTGGTTAAACTGGAAAAACGGCGCTGTATTTAAGCAACTGACACTATGGCGTGAACAGGCGCTGGACCAGGAATTTATGGTGCCCCCTGAGCAGTGGTTTTTAATGGCGACCCAAAACATCAACTTTATGTATCAGTTGCAATATCAGCTGCAGCAACAATTAAACGATGAATTACAACAAGCAGGATTTACTTTGGAGTTACAACAGGAGCAATTGCAATTACGCCAGCAGCTGATTGCATTATTGTTGCTGTTATTGTTGTGGCGGATGTATCGATTGCAACATCAACCCAAAGACCTGGGACAATTGACCGGCGGCAAATTGGGAAATCAGTTCAGCATCTGATGGCTGCATGTCGTTTTTCTCACACCGGATTTTTAAGCATCAACAACATCAGGCAAAATCGCCGAGCAATCAGTGATTTTGCCGCCACTTGAGTGCCTCTGAACTAATTTTTTGCTAGACTGCCAGCCATCTTCACCGCGACTGCTTTTATGCTGAATTGAACCCAAAGTTCATCACACTTCACGCAGCGGCTTGATTACCATTTTACAGAGGCTGCATGCAGACTGCGCAGATCATAAGTTGTGACAACCTCAGCTTTTACTGGGATGAACTTCTGGCGTTAAAAAATATCAACCTGAAGTTACATGCCGGTGAGCGCCTCGGGGTGATTGGGCCCAATGGCGCCGGCAAATCAACCTTGTTAAAACTGCTGGCCGGGCTGCTGCAGCCCAGCTCAGGCAGGGTGTCGCTCTGCGGCAAAGCGATGACTGAATACAGTTTGAGCGCCAGGGCAAAAAATCTTGCGTTGTTATCACAGGGTTCTGAACCACCACAGGCCATGACAGTGGCAGAGCTAATGTTGCTTGGACTAGTACCCCATAAAAAACTCTGGCAACTGAACACACCACAAGATTTGGCACATTTACAGCTTTGTCTGACGCAAGTTGGTTTAACCGACAAACAACACCAACTGATCACAGATTTATCCGGTGGTGAACTACAAAGGGCGCAACTTGGTCGCGTATTAATGCAAGGCTCGCAGCTGTTGTTGCTGGATGAACCGACCAATCATCTTGATATTCAGTTTCAACATCAGTTGCTGCACCTTATCAGCTCTTTAAAACTTAGCCTAATCGCCAGTTTTCATGATTTAAACCTGGCCGCCAGCTATTGCGACCGTTTGTTGTTATTAAATAAAGGACAATTAATGGCAATAGGCACACCGGCACAAGTACTGCAGCCGGAATTAATTTCACAGGTTTTTGGCCGCTTTTGTCTGGTGGATAACAATCCATTTGACGGCTCACCCCGCCTGACCTTTGCGCCGGGAGATGTCTGATGCCAGAACGTCTGAAGTCCGTTCGCTGGGCCATCCTGCTCCTTTTTGCGCTGTTGAGTTTTGTGATTTGTTTAAACACAGGCGCAGTACAATTGCAGTGGCAAGCGCTCTGGTCTTGTCTCGGCGGCGCCCATTGTGAACAAGCAAGCCAATGGCAGGTGTTGTGGCAGCTTCGTTTGCCACGTTTGCTGCTTGGTTTTGTAGCCGGCGCCGGTTTGGCGCTTTGTGGTGCCTTGTTGCAGCATTTAAGCCGTAATCCGCTGGCCGACCCTTATTTGTTTGGCATTATTGCCGGTGCAGGTTTAGGCGCAACAGTCGCTACTTTATACCTGCCAGGCGCTGTCATTATGTTACCGCTGGCCGCTTTTGCCGGTGCTTTACTGGCCATTGCACTGGTGCTTTGTTTTGCCCTGTGGGGGCGCTGGCAAAACCTCGACCATTTTATTTTATCCGGTGTTGCCGTCAGTTTTTTATTAAGCGCCATCACAGCGTTGCTGCTCTATCAACATGATCCTTTTGCCGCCAACAGAGTGATGTTCTGGCTGATGGGCAGCCTCACCCGCGCCGATTACCAGGCGCTTTGGTTTATTTTGCCTTGCCTGTTGTTATGCCTCGCCCTTGCGCTGCTGTTTCGCCGCCAGCTCGACGCTATGCTTTGGTCCGATCAAACGGCGTTAAGCCTCGGTGTTCAGGTACAACCAATACGGTTGTTGTTTTTAATACTTACAGCGGCTTTAACTGCCTGTATTGTGGCGTTTTGTGGTGGTATTGGTTTTGTTGGTTTGATGGTGCCGCATCTGGTGCGATTTTTAATCGGCGCTCAGGCATTCACCTTATTTATCGGCAGTAGCCTTTGTGGTGGCATATTTCTGATCTGGGTAGACGCCGGTGCACGTACTTTATTGCCAAATCAGGAATTGCCACTTGGCGTTATTACTTCAGCCTGTGGCAGTATTTTCTTTTTATTGTTATTAAGCCGCCGCCGCGGCTGAGAATTGAACCTTATGACCCTAGTAACACCAGGCACAGCATCAACTTCTGAGGACTGCACCGAGCCGCAATTGGACAGCAGCACAGAGCACAAGGCGCAAACTGCAGCATCACGTCATCAGCAGCGCCAGCAAAAGCTCAAAGAAAAAGTGGATGAACGTATTGCTGCCGCCACACAAGACAAAGGTTTATTGCTGGTGATCACCGGCAATGGCAAAGGCAAATCTACAGCCGGTTTTGGCATGGTCAGCCGCACTGTCGGCCATGGCATGAAAGCAGCTGTGGCGCAGTTTATTAAAGGCAGCTGGGCTTGTGGTGAAAGAAATTTATTACAAAGGCATGGGGTGCCTTTTGCCGTGATGGCCACAGGTTTTACCTGGGAAACGCAAAACCGCGAGCTTGATATAGCCGCAGCTCAGGCCGTGTGGCAACAGGCTAAAGTTTACCTGCAAGACCCGGCTATTCATCTGGTGCTGCTGGATGAACTGACTTATATGCTGACCTACGACTATATAGCGCTCGATGAGGTCATCACCGCATTGCAACAAAGGCCATCAAACCAGCATGTCGTGATCACCGGGCGCGCCTGCCATCGCAGTCTGATTGAACTTGCCGACACAGTCAGCGAAGTGCAATCTGTGAAACACGCCTTTGACGCCGGGATCCGGGTACAACAAGGGATTGATTGGTAAAGCATTTAAATAACCATTGAGGTCTAATGATTAAAACAGCATTGATGACAAATCATCCGGCAACAACAGCCTTCAGTTCACAATCAGGCTTTGGTTTTATCCGTGCTTTTGCGGCAAGACTGCTGTTGGCTTTGCTATTGCCGGTGTTTTTTTTACAGGCAGAGCCCGCCAAAAAGCCAGACGAGCTCAAACTGGTGGTGTTGGCACCGGATTTAGTGGAGCTGTTATATAGCCTGGATGCTGGTTCGCAGATCATTGCCGCCAGCGAACATTCGGATCACCCCGAAGCAGCCAAAGCTCTACCGAGAGTAGGTAATTACGCCGGTTTGTCGCTGGAGAAAATAGTCAGCCTGCAACCTGATTTAATTTTGTATTGGCAAAGTGGCACACCGGCGGCTGATATTCAAAGGTTAAAACAACTGGGTTTTGCGGTTGAAAGTTTTGAAAGCAAAAGTTTAGACGATATCGCAAGCCATCTGTTGCGTCTTGGTGATATCACCGGACGTAACGCCAAAGCAACGGAGCTTGCCGCAGACTTTCGCCGCCAGCTGAACCAGCTCAAAGCACAATATCAGCACAAAACCGCCCTGCCGGTGTTTTATGAGATTTGGGATACCCCGCTGTCCAGTGTCAGCGCCAGTGCCTGGCCTGCGCAACACCTTGTGCTTTGTGGTGCAAAAAATGTGATTCAGGAAGCAACGAATCCTTATCCTCAGCTCAGTGTTGAACAAGTGATGCGTGTTGACCCATGGTTAATTATTCAGCCAGTGTCCAACAATGAACCCAGAACCTTGTTTAACTGGCAGCCGTTTTCCGGCATCAAAGCGGTTAAAAATCAGCAGTTTATTCAGCCAAACAGCGATTTATTGCACAGAGCCACCTTAAGGACTTTAAGCGGTGTACAACAGCTTTGTCTGCTGATTGATAAAAGCCGGCAATTTTATGCTCAAGTTTCAGAAGGGTCCGGCCGATAAGCTGGCTATAGTGTAAACCAAACCCAATGAAGGCGGCCCGACATGAAGATCCAACCCAATATTCAAAGCAGTGCCAGCAGTAATGATGTGGTTAAAAACGACAAAGCAGACAAATCCGACAAATTAAATAGCTCAGCTGTGGCCGCAGAAAACCGGCCTGCCACCGGCGCCGAAATGTCGCGTGCGAACCGTCAGGAGCTGAATCAGAGTATTTTGCAAAGCCAGCTGGAGATCAGCTTAAAATCTGACAATAAATCTTTGGGTTTGTTGTACCGCACAGTGCTCGGTGCTGTAAGTAAAAGTTTAAAAAACGACGGTGAAAAACCGCCATTGCCAGAGCAGGCATCCGACAAAGCCACAGAAGCTCGCAACAAAGACAAGCCAGGTGTTGGCAATAACCCTTATAGCCAGACTGAAGACACCTCACCCCAAGCAACAGCCGACCGCATTGTCGCTTTTGCCACTAACTTTTATCAGCAATACCGCGAGCAGAACAAAGATTTATCCGATGAAGACGCGATGACAAAATTTATGGACATCATAGGCGGCGGCATTGATAAAGGCTTCGCTGAAGCCCGTGATGTGCTCGACGGTATGAGCGAGCTGCAAGGCAAAGTCAAAGATGATATCGACAGCACGTACGAGCTGATTCAAAAAGGCCTGCAAAGTTTCAGAGAGCTGACGCTGGAAAAAGCCAAAGAAGGCAATACCACAACGCCGGCAGAGCCGGTTGAAAATAACAAAACCAACTAAGTTTGGCGCTGGGCTGTTGCTTGCTTATTGTTGTTTGCTTAGTGTTGTTTGCTTAGTGTTGTTTGCTTCGGCTTATTGTTCGGGGCTTCAGCAGTCTTTAAAAACTCAGCATAAAAAATGCCGCATTATCGCGGCATTTTTTATGCTGTTTTCGTGCACTGAGCGCTGTGCTGTAGCAGCACCCAGGCGTTGTTATTGGTTATGCAGTAATGCCACAGCTTAGCGGCACACATAAGTGGCCAGCGCTTTTTGCACCGCCATAATATTGCCATCTTTGTTAAAGGTTTTGCTAATCGGTGTCTCGGTGCTGCTTAACCAGATCTTTAAATCGGACTCCAAATCAAAATGGCCTTTGGTTTCGGCGGCAAAACGCACCACGGAACGATAAGGCACCGACATATATTCTTTTTTAGAACCGGTCAGCCCCTGTTTATCAATAAAAATCAGGCGTTTATTAGTAAACACAATTAAATCGCGGATGATTTTAAACACCTGCTCCAGCTTTTCACCATCGGCGAGAATGCTGGCCAACTCCTGTTCTACATCGGCGACATCAATTTCGGCAGCATTGCCTAATAAGCCACTGAGGATCCCCATATTTTTGCTCCTGCAATAAAAAAACCAGCATAGAGCCTGCACTGATTTGCTTCAAGCCTCAACCCCTGGGGTTTTTATCAGGCTGCTTTTTAAGTCTGGTGGGTTTTAAAAAGGCAATACAGAGCCATCCCAGTGCAGCAGCTTGCCATGTTGTTCCGGCTGAAGATTGCTGGCTACCTGCCATAACCGCTCTGCGGTATGTTCCGGTGTTTGCAGCTGACCTGGCGGCAGATTGCGCACAAAAGGCGTCGATAACTCAGACGCAGTGGTGCCCGGGTGTAAAGCGCAAAGCAGCACCTGCGACTTATGCCGTGTGAGTTCAATGGCCATAGTTTTTACCAGCATATTCAACGCTGCTTTC
>JAYRUI010000095.1:0-8338 GCA_041919175.1 Rheinheimera sp.
CAGCGGCACAGCGCGGATCAAGGCATAACCCAGGGCGCAGCCGGCCACTGTGAGCAGCAGCAACAGCCACACTTCCAGCCCAGCTGGAATCGCCAAAGGTTTTAACCAGCTGGCAAACACTACAATCAAGGTTTGATGCAGCAGATACCAGGGCAAAATGGCCGGGCTGGCATAACGGTAAATGGCACCTTTAGGGTCTATCGGGCTGACGGGCCGGTTTAAATAGCAACCGGCATAACCCAATACCGCCAGTAGCCACAACCAGTGATTCAGTGACAACACCAGGCCATAACAAAGCCGCACCCACAACAGCTCATCAAACATCGAAGCATATGGCTCAAACACATCATGCCTGTCCAGCAACAGCAGGCCGTAACAGCAGAGCGCGCCCAACAAAAACATCCTTCTGTGCCTGAGCACCGCGGCCCACCACTGCGGCTGTTGTGCCAGTAAATAACCCGCCACAAAAACGCCAAAATATTTAGCATGACCATACCAGTCGTCGACCAGGGCATGGGTGGTTGGAAAGAGTTTGCGTAAAAAGTACCAGCTGACACCCAGCAACAACAACACCAGCAGCAGCGCATAACGGGCTGGCAGTTGTTGCACCAAACGGCTTTGGGCAACACTGTTCAGTGGTTTACGAACCAACAACAGCAACATGCTGTAACACCAGACATAAGGCAAAAACCACAGATGATTCCAGGTTAATAAACCAATAGGACTGTGATGTTCAGGCAGTAACGCTGTTTGTGGGTTGATATATTGCCACCAGAATTGCAGATAGCCGGGCTCAATCAACTGCTGGCTCAGCGCTTCAAAATAAACCTGCGGCGTCACCACCACAAACATGCCAAACAGCAACGGCAATAACAAACGCTGGCTACGCAGCCACAACATACGGCCAGCTTTCATGTGTTGTTGCGCCAGACTAAGCGCCATAGCACTGAGTAAAAACAACAAACTCATGCGCCATGGGTTGGTTAACGTCATCAAATCCTGTAACCAGGCATAAGTCTGGGCACTTTTAATATGCCATCCCCACTCGGCCACGTAATACATGCCAATGTGATACAAAATAAGTACGCCAAGCGCCAGAATACGCAGCCAATCCAAATCGTAACGCCGTGGTCCGGCACCGCTGCTTTGTGAAAATTGTGTTTCTGCCATCTGAAAACTCCGGTTAAAGTAACAAGTGCAGTCTGCACAACAAGGCCTTGTGCCCCAAGTGATGGATGGGGATCTGGTGGAATTCAGGGATAACAGGTGGAATGGCGTGACCAAGACAAATCAACAGCACTGGCTGGCAACTTTTGAACAACGTCCGTTGTTATATTCTTATCTGCTGATAGGGATTTACCTGCTGCTGAATAACAGTATTAATGCTACTTCGGTGTGGATGGAGCACAGCAGGGACCCACTGAATACACTGCAACTGTGGGAACCCTTTTTATGGGAATACAGCAGCGCCCTTAGCACCGTGTTGTTATGCCCTTTTTTAGGCTGGATGTTCAGCCGTTACCCGATGCGGCTGAGCAACTTTAAACAACTGCTGCTAACCCATCTGCTGGGGTCTTTGCTCTTTAGCATGGCCCATGTGTTTTTTATGGTGACTATCCGCACCGGCGTTTATGCACTGTTACAGCGCGGTTACGATTTTGGCCCGCTGTTTCGGGAGTTTTTTTACGAATACCGCAAAGATGTCTGGGGTTATTTGTTCTTTTTTGGCATGTATCAGCTGCTGCAGTTTGTGTATCGCAGGCTGAAAGGCGAAGCCAGTTTGATCCAGACCGGGGATGATGAAGCCGAACCTGCACAATCCGACCATCAACCCAAATATCAACACAACGATGAACAACATCAGCCACAACAAGCCACTTATCCAGCCCCGGCAACAATACAAAGCCATTTTCTGGTGAAAAAACTCGATAAAGAATTTTTAATTGCCATACAAGACATTGAATGGCTGGAAGCCAGCGGCAACTATGTGAATTTACACAGCAAAGGCCGCATTTACCCGCTGCGCGCCACCTTAGGCAAAATTATGGAACAACTGGCGCCACAAGGTTTTAGCCGTATTCACCGCAGTTTTGCCGTGAATCATCATGCCGTTGAAAGCATCAGTTATCAGCCAAGTGGCGATGGTGACATTCTGCTGAAAACCGGCCAGCAACTGGCCTTGTCACGGCGTTTTAAAGACGAGTTTCGGGCCAGTTTCCGCCCCGCCTGAAGATAAATTTTACTTTCAGGCAGCCTGCCCTTGTGCTGGTTGCAACTGCTGCAACCAGGCTTTGGGTGAAACGCCCAGTCGCTGCCGGAAGGCCCGGTGAAAAGCCGCCACACTCTGGTAACCCACAGCTGGGGCTATTTGTTTAAGTGAGGTGCCTGCCAGCAACTCTTTGCGTGCCAGCGTTAAACGCCAGTTCAGCAGATAGTCGGCCGGGGTTTGGCCAACTACTTTGCGAAAATGCTCCGCAAAACGCGCCCGCGACATCCCCGCTTCCAGCGCCATGGCTTCCAGCGTCCATTCCAGTTGTGGTTGCCGGTGCACCGCATCAAACACAGCGGCCAGCTTTTTATCGGCCAGACCGGCAAACAAGCCGGATTGCGCCGCGCCCTGCGCCATAATAAAACGCAGCAGCAAAATCAGCAGATATTCGGTTAAACGCTGCAAGGCGGCATCACGGCCACAATATTGCTGCTGATTTTCCTGCCAGATCAGCTGAATAATAGCGCGCAGCGAACTACAACCGGACAGCGGAATTAAACTGCAATCGGGCAAAGCCGCCAGCAAAGGGTTGCCCGCGACTTCACCACAATCCAGCGTGGCGCAATACAACAACAGCGAATGCTGATGCGCCACTTCAAACTGATGGGCATCGCCACGCGGCATAAACAACAAACAAGGTTCGCTAATGATGATGCGTTCGCCGTTGAGTATTAACACCCCTTGCCCTGCCTCCACTAAATGCAGATAAGCCTGACCGGATTGCGGACAAAACTGCGTTTTCTGGCAACTGCTGCCATGAAAATACACGGCAGCCTTTGGTGAAAAATGAGCAAGTAGCGGGGTTAGCCTATCCATTTTGATACCATCTGCAAGTTAAAAGGCACTTTTAGTTACCAGCAGTTCCAGATAATAGCAGTCATCTGAAAAACTGCCAAGCCAGTGATTGTTGGCAATGAGGAACTTATGAAACTGCTGAACCAAACTTTTTTAATGCTGCTACTCGCTATGTCTCTGATGCTGCAGAGCAGCCCAAGCCAGGCCAACACCCAGGCTTTTGCTGTGGATTACCTGCAAGGTGAAGGCGATGTACAAGGCTTAAAACTGGCCTACCAGCAACAAATGCCCTGGCTGCACAACATCAGCCCGAAACTGACCATGCTGTTGGAAGCCAGTGCCAATTTCTGGCGTTATGGCCCGGCCAACAGCTCCGACAGCAATGCGGTATTAGCGTTTTCACCCATTTTGCGTTACCCGCTTGGCGAGCAGTTTGGCATGCATTGGGATGTTGAATTTGGTATTGGCGTGTCTTTGCTGGATGACACCCGTTTTGCCGGTAAAGACGTCAGCACCCATTACCAGTTTGAAGACCGCTTAGGTCTTGTCGCCTGGCTCAGTCCACAACAATCGATGAGTGTGCGTTACCTGCACTATTCCAATGCTGGTTTTAAAAAACCAAACCCTGGCCTTGATTTTATTAGCCTTTCTTACGCCTGGTATTTCTAACACAGCCGTTTTGAAGAGCGTTCATTGAGGACATCATGATGAAACATAAAATTTTATTGCTGTTATTGCTGGTGCTGCAAAGCCCGTTGCCAGGCGCTGCCAGCAGCAGCCTGAATGCCGGTGCTGACAGGTCGAATGACACAACAAACAGCCAACATCCGGTATTCGGGCTGAATCAACAGTTAAAACAACTGACCAATTTACTGACCACAGCAGAGCGCAACGGCCACACCAACAGCCTGAGCGCTGCCGGATTGCAACGCGCCTTGCAACAGCTGGAGCAACAATGGCAACTGCTATTTCAGCAGCAAGGCTCCGGCGCACTCAACAAAATTTACAACCAGTTTCAGGTAGAAATTCAGCTGTTACAGCAGCAGCTGTCCGGCGGCAATACAACCAACTTAACCGCCCATGCCAAAACACTGGAGCAACTGCGTTTAAGGTTATTGGTGCTGCTGAGCAGCGCTGAATCAGCTGAAAGCTGATTTCAACAACCTTGCTCTCAACCGGACAGCCAACACAACAAACCGGAACTCCACCGGCAAACCAGCGAGACAACAGCGCACAACAGATTTAACTGCCTCTGCCATTTGCATTTTTTGGTCTGCTGCATTCTACTTAGGTCAGGCACATTCCCCTGCGCAGCCCTGAGCTGAGGCTATGACAAAAGATGGAGTTTTTTAATGACACTTATCGCTTCTGTATCTGTTGTTTTAGCAATCAGCATGCTGTCGCCACTGCTGCTCTCAGCACAAACCACCCAGTCCGGTCAGCCTGATGCCCATCATCCTTACAGCCCACATCCTTTTGATAAAGTGCAGCAAATTTCCCCGCAACTGCAGGTAGAACAGCTGGCGCCTGGTTTGTGGTTACACCGCACCGAACAAAAACTCAGCAACGGCATGGTATTTACATCCAATGGTTTATTGTTACAAACCACCGAAGGCATCTGGATGCTGGACACGGCCTGGGGGTATTACCCAACGCAGGATTTATTACGCTGGATAAAAGTGGTTCTGAAACAACCTGTTATCAAAGCCATTGCCACCCACGGCCACGACGACAGGGTGGGTGGTGCTGCCGCTTTGGCTGAATTCAATATTCCACTGCAGGTCACAGCACAAACCGCCGCCATAGTGCAGCAACATGCTAAAACAGACGATCTGTTATTACCGGTGCAGGCTGCCATCGATTTAAAACCAGGCGAAAAATATCAGGATGGCCCGGTGGAATGGTTTTATCCGGGCCCGGGCCACACCAGCGACAATATTGTGTTGTGGTTGCCGCAATACAAATTACTGATGGGTGGCTGCGCGGTGAAAGCGCCCAAATATCCGGGCCTTGGCAATATTGCCGACGCCAATGTGCCGGAGTGGCCGCATAGCTTAAAACGTATTATGCAGACGTATCCGGACATCAACATCGTGGTGCCCGGTCATGGTGATGTGGCTGATGCCACTTTGCTGGATTACAGCCTGGGTTTGATGGAAAAAACTACAACACAGTCTGAATAAAAACAGCAGCTGCGACACCCATGAAAACTGCGGTCACAACGCCACTATCACAAAGCCGGTGACACTCTGTTAGTCGCGACACAAGAGTTCGGTATTGGGCAAGGTCAACACAATATCAGCAGGCTCCACCGGCACCGGTGGTGCCCGCCAGTTTAGTTTAATTTTTTCTGCCAGCAGCTGTGCCATTTGCTGCAAATTGACTGTGGTTAACGACGCCATGTGCGTCTTTAAAGCGCTGTCCGATAACTCACTGTTCTTACCCGAAAAGCGCTGGCGCACCGCTTCCAGAATCTGCAGCATAGTGGCAAATTCCTGATGATCTGAAGCTTTTACTGCCACCGCAATACTGGGGTAAAACCTTTGATACCGCTCCCAGTCTTCAATAGTAGCCAGTACATTCAGCAGGTTAATACCAGCTCTGCTTTGGGAAATTTTGTTGTTTAGCCGGGCATAACCAAAACTGGCCTGGCGCAACGCCAGAATGGCCGGTTCGTATTGCCCCAACCGCCAATACAAAGTGCCCATGTTGTTCTGATACATGGCAACGAGCATGTCAAAATGATGTTGTTCTGCCAAAGCTAAACCCTGTTGATAGTGGCTCAAGGCACTTTTAAAGTCACCGGCAAACACTTCGACAATTCCGAGATTTAATAACAACTTTGCTCTTGACTCAGGCGGGTGGGAAAATTTATGGGCACACAAAAACCAGCTGCGGGCCGAATGGCGGTATTGCTGTAAATAAGTCACGTAACCAGCCGTCATGGCAATATCTCCGGCGGTTAAACCCTGAGGCACCAGCGCATCGGCCAGCACCAACAGCTGACGCGCCTCGTCAAACAAACCTGTTGCGGCATAAGCGCGGGCAGCCAATAAATACCAGTCGCGTTGATACCAGGCCGGGGCCTGCGGCAATTGATTAGAAATTTGTTGATAGTTTTCAGCAACCTGCTGTGGGCTTTGCACAATCAGGTTTTTGCTACGCTGATAAAGTTCGGCGCCGGGCGGTTCAGCGGCATTCAGCATGAAACTGAACAGGCTGAGCCACAGAATAAAAACGATGCTGCATTTGTGCACATCAACCTCAAATCAGAATGAGCCTTGGGGCTTACCAGCATATCTGCCAAGAGCATAGCAAAAGCAAAACGCCCCGGCGCTGCGCTCTGTCTGAGCCAAACTGCACTTTGGCCCAATGCTGCCAGAGCAATACGTGAAAACCAGAGGTCGCAGATCAGCACAAAGCCGCTCGATGCACTGCTACACTGGTTTCAGGTTGTGAAGCAACTTTATTTTCGCTGGATAACTGATGCACAAGCAGCCGCTTTTATTTTCAGATGAAACGCAGCCACCGGAGTGAAGTATGAAATGGGTTTTGCTTGGCCTGTTATTACTGCAATGGCCACATTCGTTAAAAGCCGAACCTATGGTGCTGGTGGATGCGGTTGCTTTGCTGCCGAAAAATACCGCGCCAGTTACCACTGAAGGCAAAGCGCTGGCGCACATACTGTCGCTGTATCCGTCAGCTTACAGCACCGAAAATATCAGCCGTAACAGAGCAAGAGCCTGGGTGAAAACAGCCAAAAACGCTTGTATTCCCTGGTTAAAAAAGACCAAAGCACGGCAGCAGGATTTTTTATTTAGTTTGCCTTATATGCTGGAAGAACCGCTTCAGCTGGTGTTATTACAAAATTCACAGGCCCTGCCAAAACTACAGAACTTGCCACAACCGGTGCCACTGCAACAACTGCTGAGTGCGGGCAACTTGCTGCTTGGCATAGAACAAAACCGCAGTTACGGCGAAGCGCTGGACAAACTACTGCAACAGCATAAGCACAACAGGGCTTTGTATTTGCGCACCAGCTCCAGTGAAGATCAGTCCAGTATGATGCCGATGTTACAACGCCGTTTTGTTGATGCTTTGATTGAATATCCCAAAATTGCCAACCGCAGTGGTTTGCCATTGGTGTTTTTCCCTGTGGCTGAAGCTGAAGCGGTCAATCTGGTGTATTTTGCCTGCTCCAAAGGTGAACAAGGTCAAAGGGTGGTGAGTAGTCTTAATCAGATCATCCTGCAGCTGAGTCAGCAACAAGCCTATCGTGATTTGGTATTGCAGCATCTGCCAGAGGCTCAACGCCAGCAGGGTGCACAAATCTGGCAAGCGGCGTTAATTGAACCCACAAAAACCGGCAGCAATTAACACCTTATAACCAGCCGCGTTGTTGTGCTATCCGGGCTGCTTCAATACGGTTAGCTGCATCCAGTTTATTCATTGCATCAGATAAATAATTACGTACTGTACCTTCGGCTAAAAACAGCAGCCTGGCAATTTCGGCTGTGCTTTTGCCTTCTGCAGTAAGACGCAGCGCTTTGCGCTCTTTGTCATGCAGTGGGTTGTCTTGTCCCAGCGCCAGCATGGCAAGTTCCGGCGCTATCACTTTACCACCGGCCATAATTTTATCGATGGCCGCCAGCAGTTCAGTGGCAGGGGTGTCTTTCAGTAAAAATCCATCCACCCCGGCCTGCAATGCTCGTTTGACATACCCAGCTCGGGAAAAGGTGGTCAGGATCAGCAGCTTACAGCGCTGTTGTTTGCCTGCTTGTTCCTGTTGCAAAAAATCAATCAGCTCCAGGCCGGTCAGGCCCGGCATTTCAATATCGGTTAATAACAAATCAAAAGATTGCTGGCGCAACAGTTGTTTTGCCTGCTGACCATCTTCTGCTTCCACCACCTGATGTTGACCAAGCAACCTTAATAAAGTGGCAAGGGTGCTGCGCAAAATAGCCTGGTCTTCGGCAAATAAAATATTCACGCCGTTGCCTCTTTGCTGTCTGTGCTATCCGCACTCGTTGTATTCTCGGTATTTTTTTCACTGCCTGCACTGGCGGCTTGTGGTAATGGCCAGCTTAAAATAAAGCAGGTTGGCGAGAGCTGCCAACTGAAAGACCCACCCATTAAAGCTAACCTTTCCTGAATACCGGTTAAGCCATGGCCTGGTTCTATGGCGGTACAATCACCGTCATCCTGCAGCCTGAGCTGCCAGCCGCTGTGTTCTTTGCTGGCCTTGAGCCACAATTCGCGGCCATTGCTGTGTTT
>JAYRUI010000096.1:0-8334 GCA_041919175.1 Rheinheimera sp.
GCATTTGGTACACAGGTGTTTTTTTCTGCCATGAAAACCACATAACAGGACTCTCCGTGTCGTTACTTTGGTAACAGCTTAGATGGCGATCACAGGGCAGGGCAAGCCGGTGGCAATGTTTCAGGCTGGTGCTGGTATCGATTTGGCAGAAGATCAAGACAGGTCGCTTGCGGGGCTTCAAATAACAACGCCGGCAGGTAGCCGGCGTTGTTTATTTTACTTTTTCAAGCGCTGGTTCAGAGTTCTGAACATCAGCATCTTTGATATTGTGCTTAAGCAGCTTGCTCTGGTTTAGCTGCAGTGCTGTTAAACAGCGACTTATCAGCAGCTAAGTCCAGTGGATCAAAATCATCAACATTAATCACATGTAAACGACCGGCTTCAGCAACCCGCAGTTTTTCTGCTTCAGCCTGGCTTAATACACCTAATTCCAGACCTAAATCAGCGACTTCACCTAAACGGTAGAATGGCAGACGTTTATTGGCAGCATGCACCACTTTATCAAACAGCGGTTCAGCAGCCAGAATATCGGTCAGCGCTTTCTCAACCAGACCTAACTGGTTGTTTGGCTCTTGGGTCAGATACAAGTGGCTGCCAAGGCGTGAGCGGGCTTCACAAGGCGTTTGCATAATGCGGGCAACTTTGTGATCCAAGACATCGCTTGGACGGCGTAAAGTGCGGCCCCATGGGAATACCACCCGTTTTAACACCACAGCAACAGCGCGGCTTGGGAAGTTATCAAATAACTCATCCAGTGCCAGCTGAGCTTTAGCCAGGTTGTCTTCACAGCCCCATTGCACCAGCGGTAAATCCTGAACCTGACGACCTTCGTCATTGTATTTTTTCAAAATTGTTGAAGTGATATACAACATCGACAGAATATCGCCTAAACGGGCAGAAATACGTTCACGACGTTTTAAATCACCACCTAAAGTTGCCATGGCAATATCAGACATCAGGGCCAGTGAAGCGCTGAAGCGGTTCATCTGCTTGTAATAACGGGCTGTTTCATCTTTTACCGGTGCATGCGAGAAAGCTGCGTTGGTTAAAGACAACCAGAAAGTACGGAAGAAGTTACTGATACTAAAACCGATATGGCCAAAGAGGGCACGATCAAATGCAGTGACTGCCGCACGTTCGTCGTCCAGTTGTGCCGCTTGTAATTCAGCCAGCACATAAGGATGGCAACGAATAGCACCCTGACCATAGATAATCATATTACGGGTCAGTATATTGGCACCTTCAACCGTAATGGCAACAGGGGCACCCTGATAACCACGGGCTAAATAGTTGTTCGGGCCCATACAAATGCCTTTACCACCGTGCACATCCATCGCATCGATAATCGCCTGACGCATACGCTCAGTCATATGGTATTTGGTAATAGCAGAAATAACAGAAGGCTTTTCACCGAGATCGATAGAACCCACCGACATCGTTGTAGAAGCATCTGCCATATAGGCATAACCGCCGATACGCGCCATTGCTTCTTCCACACCTTCCATTTTGCCGATTGGTAATTTGAACTGGCGACGGATACGGGCATAAGCACCTGTTGCCATAGCCACAGCTTTAATACCGCCGGTGCTGTTTGAAGGCAGCGTAATAGCACGGCCTACTGACAGACATTCCACCAGCATACGCCAACCCTGCCCCGCCATTTTTGGACCACCGATAATGTAATCCAGCGGCACAAAAATGTCTTTGCCCTGGGTTGGACCATTCTGGAACGGTACGTTCAGCGGGAAGTGGCGACGGCCAATTTTGACGCCCGGTGTATCCGTTGGGATCAAAGCACAGGTAATGCCCAAATCTTCTTTGTCACCGAGTAATTTTTCCGGATCCTGCAGTTTAAACGCAAGGCCCAGTACAGTGGCGATAGGCGCCAGCGTGATATAACGTTTGTCCCAGGTTAAGCGCATACCCAGCACTTCTTTGCCTTCCCACTCACCTTTACAAACAATACCAAAATCAGGAATAGCACCGGCGTCAGAACCGGCTTCCGGTGAAGTTAAGGCAAAACAAGGAACTTCCAGACCTTTGGCCAGACGCGGCAGGTAATAGTCTTGCTGCTCTTTGGTGCCGTAGTGTTGTAATAATTCACCAGGGCCTAACGAGTTAGGTACACCAACGATGCTGGAGAGCACCATGCTTTTACTGGTTAATTTTTGCAGTACACAAGACTGGGCAAAAGCAGAAAACTCTAAACCACCGTACTGTTTTTTGATGATCATGGCGAAGAAACCGTGATCTTTTAAGTATTGATACACTTCCGGTGATAAATCAGCACGCTCGTGGGTAGTGTGCCAGTCATCAACCATTCTTAATACAGTTTCAACAGGGCCATCAAGGAAAGCTTGCTCCTCGGCACTTAACCGTGGTTTTGGGAAGTTATGCAGTTTATGCCAGTCCGGATTACCACGGAATAAATCGCCTTCCCACCAGGTGGTACCGGCATCAATAGCTTCTTTTTCCGTCGTCGACATTTCCGGCATAATTTTGCGGTACAGCTTCAGCAGAGGTTTGGTGATATGTTGCTGACGAATACCTGCGATATTCAGCGGCAGCGCTATGGCCACAAAAATAGCCCAGCTGGTCAAGCCAATTGTGTTGCTGACAGTACCTACTGCCAGAATAACCGCAATAGCGGCGGTAAAGAGGGTTAAACTGGCTCTGTGATAGGCCAATACACCGATTGCCAACAGCAAGCCGATGATAAAGAGTAATAAATCCATATTTGTCTCCAGGTGAGAGGTCTGACCACTAACTGACTTAGGGTAAAGTGGTTCGGTGTAAGATGCAAGTGATTCCTGTCTGAGTCTAGCCGATCTGCTGTCAACTTATGCGGATAGCACCATGCACAGGCGCAGCAGCGTTGTTTTGTGCCATTTTGCGCTGTTTATTCGGCCTTACTGCTGCTAACCTCGGGCTATCACAAAGCTTCTATACCAATCAATTGAATATATGTGTGAACTGCTTGGAATGTCGGCCAATGTGCCAACAGATATTTGTTTTAGTTTTAAAGGCTTAAAAGAGCGAGGCGGCAACACAGGGCCGCATAAAGACGGCTGGGGCATCGCTTTTTATCAGGGGAAAGGGGTGTCCACTTTTAAAGATGCGCAGGCCAGCCATCAGTCTGAAGTGGCAAGGCTGGTCAGCGATTACCCAATCAAAAGTAATGTCGTCGTAGGGCATGTGCGTCAGGCCAACCGTGGCCGGGTAGCACTGGAAAATACCCATCCTTTTACCCGTGAGTTATGGGGGAAATACTGGACTTATGCTCATAACGGCCAGCTCAAAGACTATAAAACTCTGCCACTTGGCCGTTTTAAACCTGTTGGTACCACCGACAGTGAACAGGCGTTTTGTTATCTGCTGTCCGCACTCGCCGACAAATACCCCAAGGGGCCAGCCAGCAAAAAGCAGCTGTTCCGGTATCTGCTGAAATTAAGCCATGGGCTGCGTAAGCTTGGGGTTTTTAACCTGTTGTTGTCGGACGGTGATTATCTGTTTTGTTATTGCAGTACTAAATTGCACTGGATCACCCGACGTGCGCCTTTTGGCAAAGCCTGTTTGTCAGATGTAGACGTGGATATAGATTTTAGCCGTGAAACCACCCCCAACGATGTAGTGACCATAGTGGCAACTTTGCCGCTCACCTCCAATGAGAACTGGCAGGCGATGGCTGCAGGGCAGGCTTGTTTATTTAAAGCAGGGGAGCTGGTGGTACTGTAGGAAAGTTGGATGTATCCAGGCAGAATTTTTGCCATTTGCATCAGAGATTGATGCAAATGGCCGCTGATTATTTTGGCTGATAACTTTCCAGCTGCACATCAAACTGTTCAACATTGTCTTCAGATTGCCACAGTCTGACCAACAGGTAATCCATCTCAGGCGCAACCCAGGCATACACTTGTTTATCAGGACCCTGACCATAACGTTCAATCCGAATGGCTTTAATTTTGCCAAAAGGTAAAGACAGCCACTCTTCGGTGGCTACTTTATATTTGTAATTACGGGTTTCACCGTGCCGGTTTAATACGTCATAGACAAAATCTGTTTTGCCAGCCTGTAAATCCAGCACTATCTGACTATGAAAACTGAGTAAATCCAGCCAGTTGTCATTCCATGCTGTTTTTTTCAGTGTTTGATTTTTATCAACTTTCAGACTTTTGGCATTCCAGTCCAGATTCAGTTCGTAATGACGGCTTGGCCCTGTACCCGATCTTTTCATCAGGTATTGGCTTGGTTTAATACGGCCGTCCTGCAGATAAAAACGCGAACGTTCGTTACGTTCGTCACTGAAAATCAACCAGTTAATCTTGCTGTGGTAACCCAGTTCAAAGCCGTCGCCTTGTGCTTTTAAATAGCGGCTTGCTTCACCATGTTTTTTACCTGAGCGAAATACTAAATACTTGGCTTCAAAAGGTTTTAAACCTGCCTGAGCGACAGGGGCAACCGGTTCTTCCAAAGCTGCGGCAGGAACTGCAAGAGCACCCAAGGGGTTCAGTAATAAAGTGGTCAGGCAAAAAAAAGACGCCCACAGGCGCCATTTTTTATTCGTTGTCATCATCATCGTCGGCATATCCGTGAGCTGATAAAATCTGGCCGTCTAACAATGCCTTATCTGAAAGGTGTTGTAAACGGTCCTGACAAAACCAACGCACAACCAACGGATAAATCCGGTGTTCCTGCTCGTGCACACGCGAAGCAACAACAGTAGCGTCATCATCTTCGAAAACCGGCACCTTGGCCTGCAATACCACGGGACCACCGTCCAGTTCAGCCGTGACAAAATGTACACTGCAACCGTGTTCGGTATCGCCGGCGTCAATAGCACGCTGATGGGTGTTTAGCCCCTGATACTTGGGTAACAAAGACGGGTGAATATTCAGTAAACGCCCCTGGTAATGGCTGACAAATTCAGGCGTTAAAATCCGCATGAAACCGGCCAGCACCACCAAATCAGCTTTGTGGGCGTCAATGGCTGCCATCAGTGCCTGATCGTAGCTTGTTCTGTCGGCATAAGCTTTGTGGTCGAGCACCAGCGTTTGAACACCGGCCAAAGCTGCCCGCTCCAGGCCATAAACACCGGCTTTATTGGAAATCACTGCGCTGACACGACCGGCAATAAAGCCGGTCTTGCAGGCATCTAAAATGGCTTGCAGGTTAGAGCCGCTGCCGGAAATCAATACAACTATTGATTTCATATCAGCTTAAGCATTCACGCCAGGGATAATCACCTGAGCTTCGCCTTCACTTGCTGCCTGAATTTCACCTAAGTGCCAGGCTGTTTCGCCGGCATCATTCAGGAATTTCAGTGCAGCATCCAGATTGTCAGGACTGACGACGACGATCATGCCCACACCACAGTTAAAGGTGCGGTACATTTCGTGGCGGGTCACATTACCTTGTTGTTGTAACCAGTTAAATACGGCTGGCCACTGGTAACTTTGTTCGTTACAAACAGCTTTGGTATTGGCTGGCAGTACCCGCGGAATATTTTCCCAGAAACCGCCGCCTGTGATGTGACACAAAGCGTGCACAGGCACAGCTTTAATCAGGCTCAGCAGGTTTTTCACATAAATACGGGTTGGTGCCATTAAATGGTCGGCCAGCGTTTTGCCTTCCAGCAGGGTGTCCGGTGTCTGGCCGCTGACTTCAATAATTTTGCGGATCAGTGAAAAGCCATTGGAATGTGGGCCGGAAGAGGCGAGGGCGATGATCTGATCACCGGCTTTCACTTTAGAGCCGTCAATAATGTCGGCTTTTTCTACTACACCCACACAAAAACCGGCAATGTCGTAGTCGCCGGAATGGTACATGCCTGGCATTTCGGCGGTTTCTCCACCAACCAGAGCACAACCAGACAGCTCACAACCATTGGCAATACCGTTTACGACACTGGCAGCGACATCAACATCCAGCTTGCCGGTGGCATAATAATCGAGGAAAAACAGCGGCTCAGCACCTTGTACTACGATGTCGTTCACGCACATGGCGACTAAATCGATACCTACGCTGTCGTGGCGGTTTAAATCAATGGCTAAACGTAATTTAGTACCAACACCATCAGTGCCTGATACCAATACCGGCTCTTTATAACCAGCCGGGATCTGGCACATGGCACCAAAACCACCGAGACCACCAATCACTTCTTTGCGGGTCGTGCGTTTGACGGCGCCTTTGATCCTGTCGACCAAAGCCTCGCCGGCATCAATGTCTACGCCTGCGTCTTTGTAACTTAATGAAGTTTTTTGTTCGCTCACGGTAATCCTCGATGGCTGAAATAAAGTCAGGGTAAAAAATCCGGCGCATTTTACCCTGTTCTGCGTTCAGACAAAAGGATTATGGCAAGGCAGCTGCATTTTTCCGTTTTGTGCTTATTGAGTAGCGTTATGCAGGGCCTGATTCAGGTAATAACTCAGGCTCAATGAAACATCGTTAACAATTTTGTTGTAACAAACTGAAGCAAAGGGGAATTCTTTGCCGTTGTGGCAGAGACAAATCACAGGGCTGTTGTCGTCCCCCAGTTGCAGTTGCTGCCATTCACCGCCCACTTTTTGCTGAAAAATTTGACCCAGGTACGCGCCAAACAAATGGCTTAAGGTAAATAAATGCTCTTTGCTGATACCCTGGTGTTTGTGCTGTTGGTGTAATGTTGTCAGCATTTCATCGAGTTGGCTTGCGCTTTCTGTACTGAAATCAAGATGTTGCTGATGCGTTTCTGCCGCGTATTGCACAGCTTCGCTGGCGCTTTCTGTCATCAGTTGTTGCAGTTCATTTTTATCGATCATGGTGATGTTCCGCTTTTGCCGTGCACCGCAAGTAACAACTGACGAAGCTGTCTGCTGCCGGGGCCGAGTTTTTCTTCTTTGGGAGTAAGCAGCGACATAGGCGCCAGCCGCTCAGAACTTTGACTTAATGGCAGTCTTTTCAACACACCTGAGTCTACTAAATGTTGTACTAAATGATCGGGTAACCAGCAAAAGCCAATGCCGCTTTTTAAAATTTCAATGGCTTCGTAGAAGTTACTGACAGTCCAGCGTTGTTCGGCTTTGAGCCAGCCACCAATAGTGTCCATTGGTTTACTTGCGGTGTCGCGGATCACAATTTGCAGATGTTGACTGAGTTCATCCAAATCAAGTTTTTGATGCTCAGCGAGCGGATGTTGGCAACCAACCACCGGAATAAGATGCGCCACACAAATAGGCTCCCCCAGATAACCTTTAGGGATCACACCGCTGGCGGCTATAACTAAGTCAGCTTTGCCTTCAAGGATCACTTCAGTGGTGCCTGTGATCACAGTGTCGATGATCTGAATGCGGGTGCCGCGGCTTTGCGGATGAAACTGGGCCAATGCCTGATACAAATATTTTTTCGGGTAAACCAGCTCAACCGCAATACGGATTTCCGGCTCCCAGCCCATATCAATGCTGGCGGCCAATAACTCCAAATCTTCAATTTGTGCGGTTAGAATACGGGAGCGGCGCAGCATCACTTCGCCGGCTTCGGTTAAAAATGCTTTGCGGCCTATTACCTGTAACAGTTCAACCCCCAGCTGGGATTGTAATTTGGCCACTGCGTGATTCAGGCTGGACTGGCTTTTGTTCAGTAAATCTGCCGCCTGGGCATAACCGCCGGCGTCAACCACGGCTTGCAGAATGCGCCATTGTTCCAGGGTTGACTTGGGGCGGTACGGCATAATTTTCCTATTGCCAATCAGGCTGTTGCAATAATCACAGCACGCAGCGGTGCCGGATATCCTTCAATGGTTTTACTATGATCATTCGCATCCAGAAAATCAACCAGACTTTCGTTTTCCATCCAGGCGGTTTTGCGCTGCTCTTCCAGCGTGGTGTGATTCAAGTCCACCACTTTAGCGTCCTGAAAACCAACCCGTGCCAGCCAGCCAAGCAACGCCGCAGTGCTTGGAATAAACCAGACATTACGCATTTTGGCGTAGCGCTCGCCCGGCACCAGCACTGTGGTTTCGTCACCTTCCACCACTAAAGTTTCCAGTACCAGCTGACCGCCTGGTCGCAGCTGGTTTTTCAGCTGCTGCAAAAAGTCTATTGGTGATTTACGGTGATACAACACACCCATCGAAAACACAGTGTCAAAAGCCTGCAGTTTTGGCATATCGTCGATGCCAATCGGCAGCAAATGTACATTGGGGTCCGGGTTAAAATGTTTAATGGCGGAAAACTGGCTGTAAAACAGCTGGCTTGGATCTATACCCACCACAAATTCGGCACCGGCACCGCGCATACGCCATAAGTGATAACCACTACCACAACCCACATCCAACACTGTTCTGTGATTGAGCGGTGC